>JAYTIB010000139.1:0-15888 GCA_043732205.1 Schlesneria sp.
GCCACCGTCGCGTACAATCTGCTGTTCGGTGCGGCGGTCATGCAGCGGGTGAACTCGCTCCGCAGCCAGGGTTTTGCCGTTCCCACGGAGGCCGCACGGATCACACCCCGCGAACTGAACGATCTTCTTCTCCTGTCCCCTCTCCCCGGCTTTGCGGGGAGAGGGTTAGGGTGAGGGGATTCTCTTCGCCGTTTATGGACTTGGATATGACGAAACGCACCCGACAAACAACAGAACAGAAAGTACGAGCACGAGAACTGCGCGCCACCAGCACGATGCCAGAGAAAGTCCTTTGGAACGTCCTGAAGAATCGCCAAGTCGCGGGCCTGAAGTTCCGGCGCGAGTTTTCGATCGGCCCTTATTTCGGTGACTTTGCGTGCCCTGAAGCCGGGCTCATCGTAGAACTTGATGGACAAAGCCACGAAGGTCAACAGAAACGAGACGCCGAACGAACGGAGTATCTTCAATCACGAGGCTACCGGGTCTTCCGGGTGACAAACGACGACGTGCTGGATGACGTGGAAGTGGTCGCCATCGCGATTGCCCGCGAAGCGGGAGTGGATGTGGTGGCTTGGCTGAACGGTCGTGTCTCTGAACCTCGAAACGGATCATGCGGCGAAAGCAAAAGACAAAGCGAAGCCCCTAACCCTCTCCCCGCAAAGCCGGAGAGAGGGGACAAGGCGGAAGACGAAAACAAAAACGAAGACGAAAACAAAAACGAAGACGAAGGCAAAAGCGAAGACGAAGACATGACCACATCACCCCTTCGAGGAGACACGCGATGAGTACCGCCGACCTCTCCAAGCCGCAGCCTGGAATCGAGCAGATCCCCGAGAAGTGGCGTCATTTCTTCCCCTCGGATGAAGAGATCGATGAGCTGCTTCGCCCCAAAGTCGAACTGGTGGAAACGGACGGAAGACCCATGGACAGCGACTGGCACCGCATGTGTATGGAACTGCTGCTGAATGTCATCTCGTTCCATTTCCGCAACCGGGACGACTACTACGCCGGCGGCAACTTGATCGTGTACTACTCCGAGGAGCAGGCACGGAACAAGGACTACTGCGGACCGGACTTCTTCTTCATCAACGGAGTCTCCCGGCTGCCGTTGCGCCCGTATTGGTGCATTTGGCAGGAGGGAGGCCGCGCCCCCGAGTTCGTGATTGAACTTCTGTCGCCCACGACCGCGAAGAAGGATCTGACGTCGAAGAAGGACATCTACCGGACGATTCTGCACACGGCCGAATACGTCTGCTACGACAACGCGACGGGAGAACTGATCGGCTGGCGACTGCACGGCCACGAGTACGTCCCGGTGCAACTCAACCAGGACGGGCGGTTGTGGAGCGAAGAGCTGGGTCTGTTCGTCGGGACGTGGGAAGGGGAGTACCAGCGATATCACACGCGCTGGCTCCGGTTCTTCGACGCCAACGGCAACCTGCTCCCCACGGCCGAAGAATGGCATGAGCAACAGACAGCCAACGCCAACGAAGAGAACGCCCGCCTGAAGGCCCTGCTCGCCGAGAAGGGCATCACCGCATGACGGGGCTCTTTCCCGGCAACTCTCCCGCAACGGCATGGCCGGCGGACTTCGTCAGACTAGAACCATCCGAGACGACATGAACACGACAACGCCCGCAACGACTCTTCCAACCCAACCGCCCCTCGCCGTGGTCGGATTAAGTGCGCTCTTTCCCAAGGCGGCGAATACCGGGGAATTCTGGTCGAACATCCGGCGCGGGATCGATGCGATCACCGAGATTCCGGACTCGCACTGGAACCCCGATGACTACTTCGACCCGAACCAGAAGTCGCCCGACATGACGTATGCGCGGCGCGGCGGGTTCCTGTCGCCGGTGCCGTTTGATCCGCTCGAATACGGGATCTCGCCGAACAACCTCGAAGCGATCGACACGTCGCAACTGCTCGGCATGGTCGCGGCCAAGCGGGCGTTGGAGCATGCGGGGTACGGGGCCGGACGGACGTTCGACCGCTCGCGCGTTGGCTGCATTCTCGGTGTGACCGGGACGCTGGAGATGGTCATTCCGCTCGGAGCGCGGCTCGGCCATCCGAAGTGGCGGAAGGCGCTCAAGGATGCCGGCGTGCCCGATGACGTGGCCGAAGATGTCGTGCAGCGGATCTCGGACAGCTACGTCCCGTGGCAGGAGAATTCGTTCCCCGGTCTACTCGGGAATGTCGTCGCCGGACGAATCGCGAACCGGTTGGACCTGCATGGCACCAACTGCGTCGTCGATGCCGCGTGTGCCAGCTCGCTCTCGGCGATCCATCTCGCGGCGCTCGAATTGTGGACCGGTCGCAGCGACATGATCGTGACCGGGGGCATCGACACGTTCAACGACATCTTCATGTTCATGTGCTTCAGCAAGACACCGGCGCTGTCGCCGACGGGGGATGCGAAGCCGTTCTCCGAGACCGCCGATGGCACGATCCTCGGCGAAGGGGTCGGCATCGTCGTGCTGAAGCGACTGGCCGATGCCGAGCGGGATGGCGATCGAATCTATGCGGTGCTCAAAGGGATCGGAACCTCCAGCGATGGAGCGGGGAATGCCGTCTATGCCCCGAAGGCCGAAGGACAGATCCGCTGTTTGCAGGATGCGTATCGCGTCGCCGGTGTCACGCCGGACACGATCGAACTCGTCGAAGCGCATGGCACCGGCACGAAGGTCGGCGACGCGACTGAAGTCTCGGGTCTGATGCAGGTCTACCAATCGACCGGCCGGCGCGGACCGTGGTGCGCGGTCGGTTCGATCAAGTCGCAGATCGGCCACACCAAGGCGGCGGCAGGTGCGGCGGGGATCATCAAGGCGATCCTCGCGCTGCTACACCGCGTGCTGCCGCCGACGATCAAGGTGAGTCAACCGCCCGCCGCGCTGCTGGCCGACGATTCGCCGTTCTATGTCAACACCGAAGCCCGGCCGTGGTTGAAGCCGAACGGCTATCCGCGCCGCGCCGCGGTCAGCGCCTTCGGTTTCGGGGGCAGCAATTTTCACTGCGTCCTCGAAGAATCGCCGCAGACATTCGACGAACCCGACTGGGATGGAGATGTGCAGGTTGTCGCGTTGTCGGCGCTCTCCTTGAACGAACTGGCCAAGACACTTCGCTCCTTCAGAGAAATGGAAACGGCTGTCAGCCGATCAGCTATCAGCCGTCAGCCGAACAGCCGATCAGCCGACAGCCGATCAGCCGACAGCCGTCAGCCGAACATCCGTTCCTCATCACCCGGCATCGACAGCGCAGTCGATTGGCCAGTGGTTCGCGCGGCCGCTCATGCGAGTCGCAGTTCGTACCGTGTCGAACATCCGCAGCGGCTGCTGCTCGTGATCGAACGGGACAAGACCAACCTCGCCAAGCTGGTCGAGGGGGCGTTGACGATGCTCGACAAGTACGCCGACCGGGCTTCGTGGTCGACGCCCGACGGGGCGTACTACGGTCGCGGTCCGCGAGCCGGTGCGCTCGGCGTGCTCTTCCCCGGACAGGGATCGCAGTACGTCGGCATGTTGCGCGAACTGGCCTGTCGCTTCCCCGCGATGAATGATGTGCTGGCCGAGGCCAACGCCGTCTATTCCTCAACGCTCAATCTTCAACCTTCAACCATTCACCGCCTGAGTGACTTCATCTATCCGATCCCGTCGTGGACCGATGAAGCTCGCGCCCGGCAGGACAGCGAACTGCGGGCGACTCAGATCGCGCAGCCGGCGATTGGTGCGGTGAGTCTCGGAGCGCTCGCGGTTCTCGAACAGTTCGGCGTGTATCCCGAAGCCGCCGCCGGTCATAGTTACGGTGAGTTGACCGCGCTCTGCGCGTCGCGCCGGTTCGCCCCGAAGACGCTCTACCGGCTGTCGATGCTGCGCGGCCGGTTGATGGCCGAGGCGCAAGAGGTCGACGGCGGGATGCTGGCGATCGGCGCTCCGCTCACGCAGGTCGAAGCGGCGATCCGCGAAATGGCCGTCGATCTGGTGGTCGCCAACCACAACAGTCCCAATCAGGTCGTGCTGTCCGGTCGGCTTCCCGAGATCGACCGGGCGACGGAACTCTTCTCCCAGCGGAATCTGCGCGGCAAGAAGTTGCAGGTCGCGGCGGCGTTTCACAGTCCGTTGGTTGCGACCGCCAGCCGCGCGTTTCGGCCCGAGTTGGAGGATGTTGAATTCGCGCCGTCGCAGATGCCGGTCTATGCCAACAGCACCGCGACCGAGTACCCGGCCGATCCGTGCGACGCCCGCGATCTGCTCGCATCGCAACTGGCACGGCCGGTGAATTTCGTCCACGAGATCGAACAGATGTACGCGGACGGCGTGCGGACATTCTTGGAAGTCGGACCCGGCGGCGTGCTGACCGGCCTCATCAATTCGATCCTCAGCGGTCGCGAATTCCGCGCAATCGCACTCGATTCATCAAACGGTCGGCGCGGCGGCGTCTTTGATCTTGCCCACGCTCTGGCGCAGTTGTCAGCATCGGGCCATTCGATCCGGCTGGAGGCTTGGGATCCCCGAACTGGCGACATGGCCGAAGCCCCTTCGAATCGGCTGCGCATCCCGATTTGTGGAGCCAACTACGTGAAACCCCGGACACCACTGCCGCCCCGTCCGCCAATGAACGCTCCGGTTGTCCGGACCGAGTCGCCGCAGTCGCCGCTCGTCTCGCGCTTGGAGCCGCTCACTGGTAATAGCCGCGGGAACGGTCATGCACCGGCGGCGATCGAGTCCCCGCCCGCCGTCAACCTCATGCCCCCCGTGCCCCGTCCCATGCCACCCGCGCCGCGACCGATGCCTGCACCTCCAACGCCGATCGCAGCCGTCTCCGCGCCGGCGTCATCGCCTTTGAACACGAGTACAAAGCGCGACAATCCATCCGGTCCCGCGCGGCTGTCCGGTGCGCTGTCGTCTGATGCGCTGTCGTCCAATGCCGTCGCCACGATTCAGGATCACCTGCGAATCCTGCAGCGGATGCAGGAGGAGACTTCGCGCATCCACCAGCAGTTCCTCGAATCGCAGGCCGCGGCGTTGCGGACGTTTGAAGAACTGGCGCGGCGGCAACTCGACCTGACATTGCGACAGGGCCGTCCGGCGTCGACGTTCAACGAATCGTCCGTGGTGGCTCCGCGTCTCGAACACGCATCCCTTCCCGAGCCCGTACTGGCACCGGTGCCGCGGCCATTCATTCCGCTGCTGTCTGACATGGCACGCGCTCCGGCCGAACCATCGGTCGTGAATCGTGGAACGCCCGGTCCCGCCGCCGATCTGCGACCCGTCGCCGTCCCTCAACCCGCATTCGCACCCGCTCCGGTCATTGCACCCGCCCCGGCGATCACACGTGCCGCCGCGATCACACCTGCCGTTCCCTCACCGCTGACGGCCACGGTGCTGGCGGTGGTCTCTGAAAAAACCGGGTATCCGACCGAGATGCTCAGCCTCGGGATGAGCCTCGATCATGATCTCGGCATCGACTCGATCAAGCGCGTGGAAATCCTCTCGGCGTTGCAGGAGCGGGTTCCGAATCTCCCGGCGTTCAAGCCCGAGGAACTCGGTTCGCTGCACACGCTGAGCGACGTCGTCACGCTGGCGGAGAGTCGGGTGCCGGGTGTTGAGTGGCGAGTGGCGAGTGGCGAGTGGCGAGAGCCAGAGTTGCCGTTGATGGTCGGTGGTCAGATCACTGCGCACGTCCCTGAACCGATCGCACACATCCCGCAACCCTCAACTCCCAACGCTCAACCCTCCGCGTTGACGGCGACGGTGTTGGCGGTCGTTTCTGAGAAGACCGGCTATCCGACTGAGATGCTGAATCTGGGAATGAGCCTCGATCACGATCTCGGGATCGACTCGATCAAGCGCGTGGAGATTCTCTCGGCGTTGCAGGAGCGGGTTCCGAATCTGCCGGCGTTCAAGCCCGAGGAACTCGGTTCGCTTCACACGCTGAGCGATGTCGTCGCGCTGGCAGAGAGTCGAGTGACGAGTGTTGAGTGGCGAGTGGCGAGTGACGAGTGTCGAGTGCCAGAGTTGCCGTTGATGGTCGGCGGTCAGATCTCCGAGCACGTTCCTGAACCGGCCGCGCGCGTCTCTCAACCCTCAGCGGTCAACGCTCAATCCGTGACGGTTAACGCTCAACCTTCCGCGTTGACGGCGACGGTGTTGTCCGTTGTGTCGGAGAAGACCGGCTATCCGACCGAGATGCTGAATCTGGGAATGAGCCTCGATCATGATCTCGGCATCGACTCCATCAAGCGCGTGGAAATCCTCTCGGCGTTGCAGGAGCGGGTGCCGAATCTCCCCGCGTTCAAGCCCGAGGAACTCGGTTCGCTGCACACGCTGAGCGATGTCGTCGCGTTGGCCGAAGCTCGGAACTCGGAACGACGAGCGAGCAACAGTCCGACCGGGCCGACACCGTCAGCAGGTGTCGGCGCATTCGTCGGTCAGACCGCAAGTCCCTCGGCCCTCAGCCCTCAGCCCTCAGCCGCTTCCACGGTCCGTGATCGCGCTTTGACGCCCGGTTCATTCTGCTCGCAGCCGACCACGCTGGTCCGCGGCGTTGTTCGCGCGGAACCGCTGCCGCCCGCTTCAGCGTCACCCGAGCTGCCGATCATTCGCGGGGCGGAGATCTGGATCACGGAGGATGGCCTGGAATTGTCGCTGCGAATCGCCGCCGAGTTGTCACAGCGGGGATTCAAACCGCGCGTCGTCAACCTGGAGGAACCGTTTGTCTCAACCGTTCCCGAGCGACTGGCGGGGTTGATCATCGTCGCTCCGGCCGACGGCACCCAAGACCGCCAGTTGTGGCGTGCGATCGAATGGTTGCAGAAGGCGGGACCGGTACTGCGACGCGCGGCCGCGTTCGGAACGAGCGTGTTTGCGACCGTCTCGCGACTCGACGGACGGTTCGGCTTCGAAGCCAATCAACGGCTGGCCGACCCGCTGTCCGGCGGCCTGGCCGGTCTGGCGAAGTCGGCGGCGCGCGAATGGCCGGAATTGAACTGCAAAGCCATCGATCTCGCCGTCTGGCCGTCGGCCAGTGACGCGGCGGTCAGGGTGGTCGACGAGTTGTTCCGCGCGGGACCGGTGGAGATCGGCCTGTCACCGCGGGGACGCTGCACGCCGACCGTCGTCGACGAATCGCTCGACAACTTCCGCGCCGGCGCGCCGGCCATTCAACCGGGTGAGCTGGTGATCGTCAGCGGTGGTGCCCGGGGAGTGACCGCGGCTGCGGCCTTGGCGGCCGCGCAGGCGTGGAGGCCGCGGCTGGTCATCCTGGGACGCAGCCCCGTCCCGCCCGAAGAGCCTGACTGGTTGAAGCGGTTGTCATCCGAGGTCGAAATCAAACAGGGGCTGATCGAAAGCCTGCCGCGTGGAACGCTGCCGAAGGCGATCGAAGCCCAGTACCGCCAGATCCTGTCGGGACGCGAAGTCTCTTCGACGTTGTCCCGGTTGCACGCGGCCGGTGTTCCGGTCAGTTACCATGCCGTCGACATCCGCGATCTCGCGACGCTCCGTCCGCTGCTGTTGCAGTTGCAGGAACAATACGGTCCGGTTCGCGGCGTGATTCACGGGGCGGGCGTACTGGCCGACCAGCACATCGAAGACAAGACGCGCGAGCAGTTCGACCGGGTCTATCAAACCAAGGTCTCCGGGCTGCGCAATCTGCTGGGAGCGATCCAGCCCGACAAGCTGCGAACGCTCTGCCTGTTCTCGTCGTACACCGCCCGCTACGGCCGCGTCGGCCAGTGCGACTATGCGATCGCGAATGAGGTGCTCAACAAGCTGGCCCGTCAGTTCTCGATCGAACATCCGCGGACGCACGTCGTCTCCTTCAACTGGGGACCGTGGGACGGCGGGATGGTCACCGGTGGTTTGAAGAAGCTGTTCGCGGCCGAGCACGTCGGATTGATCCCGATGATCGACGGAGCCAACCTGCTCGTGCAGGAACTGTCGCAATCATCCAGCCTGCCGGTGGAGGTGCTGGTCATCGGCAAGACCGAAGCGCCGGTCGCGGTTGCTGATTCAATCACCGCGAATGATCGGCGCGTCGCTCCCGTCGCCAATGGTGCGGCCGGGTCAGTCGCGGCGCAAACAGCGCGGGTTGAAGGCACCGTGTCCGAGCCGGTCGAACGCCGGGGATCTTCGAACATCCTGCTGGCGGGCCACCCCGCTGCCGATCGTTCCCTGCATCCGACTCGTCCGCCCGAACATCTGTCGGGTTCATCCAACGTTCTGCTGTCGACCGACATGGTCCCGAAACCCCGCCCGTCCGCTCCCGTCCCGGTTCGCCAGCAGGGATCGTCCAACGTGCTGCTGTCGGGTGTCACGCCGGAACGGCCGAAGGAACAACCTCCCGCCCAGCAGCCCGGACCCAGCGGTTCGTGGGTGTTTGCCGAGATCGGACAGACCAACAGCGCCGACGCGGGTGAACTCAAGATCGCCTTCGAACGGACCCTGAACGTCAAGCAGTATCCGTTCCTCGAATCGCACGTGATCGGCGGCAAGGCGGTGATGCCGGTCGCGATGATGCTCGAATGGCTCGCGCATGGAACCATTCACCACAACCCCGGACTGGAGTTGGAGGGCTTCGATGACTTCCGCGTCTTCCACGGTGTGCGGCTGGATCGCCACGATAATCTTCTGCTGCGGGTGATGGTCGGCAAGGCCGTGCGGACCGGCGGCCGGTTCATCGCGCGGACACAACTCGTCGGCAGCTCCGGAGGCCGCGACGTGGTCCACGCCGCGGGGAGCATCATCCTGACCTCGCACCCTGCAGCCGCCCCCGATCCGCAGTTGCAGGTCGCGCTGCGGGGCTATTCGCTCGACATGGCCACCGCCTATGCGACGAAGCTGTTCCACGGGTCGCATTTGCAGGGGATCGCGGCGGTGGAGGCTTGTTCGCCCGATGGCATCATCGTCGATTCGCGCACGTCGCCCGCCCCGTGGGCCTGGATGCGCGAACCGCTTCGCAACGCCTGGATCGCCGATCCGCTCTCGATCGACGCCGCGCTCCAGGCGGTGATCCTGTGGAGTCAGGAAATCCACGGCATCCCCTGCCTGCCCTGTTCGATCGGCGGCTACCGCCAGTTCCGCAAGGTCTTCCCGCACACCGGCGTGAAGATCGTGGTCCAAGTGACACAGGCGACCGAACACACGATCCGCGCCGACGTCGAGTTCCTCGATCTGCAAGGCCAGGTCGTGGCCCTGATGACCGGCTGTGAAAGCATCGCGGACGCGTCACTGGTCGCCGCCTTCCAACGCAACCGGCTCGATTGATTGTCGGGCGTTTTGACGCAGCTTGGCTCACCATGCCCCGGAAAAATCACGAGTAACCACGAATCTCACGAATCTCACGAATCAGAAAACACTTCATGACAGTGGCTCGAACCCAGACTGACGGACTACTTCTGTGTAACCCACCCGCCAAATTCTTCATCCCCGGTTTGGATTCGTGCTATTCGTGAGATTCGTGGTAAATCATCCGGCCCGCCTTGACCCTGAATTCCCACCGAAAGGACCGTGCCTCCGATGCGCATCGCCGTCGCCTGTACCGTCGCGGTTTGTTTGACGTGTTCCCTCGTGGGGAGGTCCGTCGCACAAGATTTGAAGAAGGGTGTCACCGATCCGGCTCACGTTGATGCCGACTTCCATCTCCAGGGGGAATATGCCGGTTGCGTGCTGTTCTCGGACGGATACCAGCGCACGGTCGGATTGCAGATCGTGGCCTTGGGAGACGGCAAGTTCGACGCGCTCTGGTATCAGGGGGGATTGCCGGGCAACGGCTACGACGGAACCACGCGGCGCACGTTGAGCGGCGCGCGGAAGGATTCAAAAACCGAATTGATCACTGACGGCCTGACCATCGAATTGCAGGCGGGAAGCGCGGCGCTCGTGAAGAACACCGCGGGCGGACTGCTGGGCTCGCTGCAACGACAACAGCGCCGCAGCCTGACCGAAGGGGCCGCCCCGCCGGCCAATGCCATCGTGCTGTTCGACGGCAAAAACACCGACCGTTGGAAGAACGCCAAGATCACCGCCGACGGACTGCTCGACAACGGCGCTGAAACAAAAGAGGCCGTTCAGAATTTCACGCTGCATGCGGAGTTCCGCATCCCGTACATGCCGTACGCCAGAGGCCAGGGTCGCGGCAACAGCGGCTTCTATCTGCAGCGACGGTACGAAGTCCAGGTGCTTGATTCGTTCGGTCTGGAGTTGCAGTTCAACGACTGCGCGTCGCTCTACCGGTTCAAGGCCCCGGACCTGAACATGAGTTTCCCGCCGCTGAGTTGGCAGACGTACGACATCGATTTCACCGCCCCCAAGTTCGACGCGGCCGGCAAGCGGACCGCCAAGGGCCGCATCACCGTCCGGCACAACGGCGTGGTCGTTCACAACAACCTGGAACTCGACAACAAGACCGGCGGCGGCTCGGCCGAGGGACCGAATCCCCTGCCGATCCTGCTGCAAAACCACGGCAACCCGGTCCACTTCCGCAATCTCTGGCTGGTCGATCACGACGCCGCACCGCCGACTTCCCCGGCAGGTTCCTCCACGATCGTTGCCACCACCAACTGCGGCGGCGCATCAGCCGCGGCGTGCTGCGTCTCAGCGGGCCATCGCCGCCACCTACGCCTGCGTCGCTGCCGTTGATCGCTCCTTTGGAGTGCGGCGGCTTGACGCCGCTTTGGGATTTTGGGCGCAGCCCTTTGGCGTCGAGTCAGTTCAGGTATGACCGCCAGAACGGCGGAATGAAAAACAAAAATGCCAACGCGGTGTTGGGGCACCCTCTGGGTCACACCGCACTCCAAAGAAAACCGCCTCCCAAATCCGATCGGGGGCCAGTCACGGCTTTTCCTCATCCCACCGTTCCTTCCCCACGAGTGTTCCCACGGAACGGAGGAACTACCGTCCCGGCAGCGGGATCGACTTTCCATGCGGGTCGGTTGTGGGCTGGTCCAATTCGGCGGCCAGTTCTGCTTGAAGCTCCGGACCCAGGAAGTGCTCGACCTGTTCGGCGGTGGCGTGCAGGTGGTCGTGCGGCAGTGCGAAGTGACGGGCCATGTACAACTCCCAGAGCCGGTGCGACCGCACCAGGTTCCGCGCGGCGACCGCCCCCGGTTCCGTCAGCGCGTCGCCCGCGGGGCCGGCCTGGATCAGTCGCTGGTGAATCAGGCTCCGTCGAGCGATCCATTGGAACCATCCCGGCTGTTTGGTTTTGTCATGCGGCCGGCTTCGCGCCTCTCCCTTGGTCACTCCGGCTGCGATCGCTTCTTCGCGTCGGTACAGTCCGCCGAGCAAGTCTTCGCGGGCGATGCGCAGACTCAGTCGCAGCCGGTCCAGCCACGCGCGGGCGATGCCGTGCCGGGGACTGGCGACGAGTGCCAGCAGGAAGCCGCCGAAGGCGGTCACCGCCATCATCCCCGCCGTGCTGGCGTCCCTGACCTGGGGATAACCGATGCGCGAGCAGATCATGGCGGGGAGCGTGATCGCGAAGGCATGACCGACCACCGCGCCCGCCGCCGCGATCAACAGGCTCAACCAGAGCATCGTCGCCAGCCGGTCGGTCAACAGGCGCGCGGTGGCCGCGGGCACGATCAACATCGCGATGACCAGGATCGCCCCGACGGATTCGAAGGCCGCCACCACCGTCGCCGCCGTCACCGACATCAGGACCAGCGAGACCCAACTGGGACGCAGGCCCTGCGCCGCCCCCAGTTCGGGGTCAAACGTGTTCAACCGCAGTTCCTTGAAGAAGAGCAGGATCAACAGGCCATTGAGCAGCAGCATCGCGCCATTCACCACCACCGCCTTCGGAATCCCTGTGCCCGACAACGTGTCATCCGGGGTGGCTTCCAGATTGCCGTACAGGACGCAGCCGGGATCGAGATGCGTCCGGTCCGCGAACAACCGGAGCAGCAGCAACCCCAGCGCGAACATCGACGTGAACACGACGCCCAGCGCCGCGCTCCGTTCGACGCGGCCCCAGCGCTGGATCACTTCGGACAGCAGCGCGGCGACGACCCCCGACAACGCGGCGCCCAGAAACAGGGCCAACTGCCGCCGCGCGACGAACGACATCCCTTCGGCGACCCGCCCGATCCCACCGTCGGGTTCGGCTTTCGTCCCCGTCTGCGATTTCGTTCCCGAGACCATTTCCGATGACGGAGCCTTCAGCCAGCCGGCATCCTCCATCCACGACATTCCCAGATAGGCGATCACGATCCCCGGCAGCACGGCGTGACTGAGCGCATCGCCGAGCATGCTCTGCCGCCGCAACAACAACCACGTTCCCGGCAGCGCGCACGCCATCGCAGCCAGCGCGCCGGTCACGGCGATCCAGGTGTCGAGGCTTTCCCAGAAGGAGAGTCGTTGAAAGAACTCGGCAAACATCAGCAGACGCCTCAGCGGTTTTCGAAATCAGTGGACCACGTGCATCAGTGGACTGCCGTTGCACCATGCGGATTCGCGGGGGGAACGCGGGCCCGCACCCGGTCCTGTTCGAGCAACTCTTCCAGTTGCTCCACCAGTTCGGGTTCCAGCACATGTTCGATCTCGTCGGCTTCCCGGTCGACGCGACTCGGAGCGATATGGGCAAAGTGAATCAAATACATTTCCCACAGCCGGTGGTTGCGCGTCGCGCGACGGGCCAGCCGAGTTCCTTCGGCGGTCAGGCGGTAGTGGCCGTCCGCATCCCGGCGGATCGAACCGTCGCGCAGTGCGGAGGTGAGAATCCCGCGCAAGCGTGTCGACGGCCACGATCTCGACGCCAGCAGTTGTTCGAACGAGATCGGCAGGGTCGTGAGATCGCTTTCATGGTGAGTGGCCGCGTCCTCTTCCAGCACTTCGAAACACGCCCGCAGCAGGTCCAACTGCCCGATCCGCCGGCGCGACGCGCGCTGTCGCAGCCCGCGCCAGACCACACCGCGCCGCGTGCCGAACAGCAGGCTGACCACAAAGATCGCCGTGCCCGCCAGCACGATGACCGCGCCGGCGGCCAGGTGCGGAACGAGGGCACTCACCAGGATGCCGACCGCACTGCTGAACGCACCCAGCGCCCCCGACATGATCGTCAGCGGCCCGTGACGATCGGTCCAGAACCGGGCGGCCGTCGGCGGGATGACCAGTTGCGCCACCACCAGCAGCAGCCCGACGCTGGGCATGCCGATCACCGTCACCGCCACGACCAGCGACGTCAGCAACAGGTCGAGCCGGCGCGTCGGCCAGCCGAGTGCCGCGGCATACGCCTCATCGAAGCAGAGCAGCGAGAACTCTTTGAACAGCAGCGCGCACACCACCAGCACCACTAGGCTGGCCACGGCGATCGACGTGACGTCGGCCGCCGTCATCGCCGCCGCCTTGCCGAAGATGAATTCCGACAGCCCCGCGGCGCTCCCGGTCGGCAGGCTCTGCACGATGCTCAGCAGGACGATGCCGAATCCGAAGAAGACACTCAGTACGATCCCCAGCGCCGCATCTTCCTTGATCAGCCGCGTCCGTTGAATCAGCCCGGCGCAGAACAACCCGCTCGCCGAACCCGCGGCCGCGCCGACCAGCAGCCAGGCCGGTGTCTTGCCCGTCCCCGGCGCGATCGATTCGAGAATCAGATAGGCCAGACCGATCCCCGGCAGCGCGGCATGACTGGCGACGTCACCCACCAGCGACTTCTTGCGGAGCAGCATGAACGCCCCGACGATCCCGCCGCACGCGCCGAATAACATCGTCCCGCACAACACCAGCCGCGTGTTGTAGTCCTGCAGCGTCAGCACCCGAAGGATGTCGGCGAAGGTCATGATCGTTTTCTACTTGTCGCTCATCCGGTATCCCACCAGATCGAGCAGCGCCAGCTTGCCTCCGTATGTTCGGCGGAGATTCTCGGTCGTGAACACCTGCTCGACCGGCCCGCTGGCAATCAGTCGCATGTTGAGCAGCATCACGTCGTCGAAGTACTCGGCCACGGTCTGCAAATCGTGATGCACGACGAGTGCCGTCTTGCCGGCCGAACGGAGCTCTCGCAACAGTTCGACGATGGCGCGCTCGGTGGCGGCGTCGACCCCCGCGAATGGTTCGTCCATCAAGTAAAGGTCTGCGTCCTGCACCAGAGCCCTCGCCAGGAACACGCGCTGCTGCTGGCCGCCGGAAAGCTGGCTGATTTGACGCGAGGCGAACTCCGCCAAGCCCACGCGCTCGAGTGCCGCCAGCGCCTGCTGGCGGTACTTGCGCGTGACTGGTCGGAACCAGCCGATCTGGCGATACAGCCCCATTGCGACGACACCGAGTGCGTCGATCGGGAAATCCCAATCCACGCTGGTGCGCTGCGGGACATAACCGATGCGGCCGGACTGCTCGCGATACGGCCGGCCAAAGAACGCGACGTCGCCCGAGGCGGTCGGGATCAGTTCCAATACCGCCTTGATCAGCGTGCTCTTCCCGGCGCCATTCGGTCCCACGATCGCAATCAACTTGCCGGCGGGAGCGGAATAGTCCACATCCCACAACACCGGCCGGCGCTGGTAGGCGACCGTCATGTCGTGGATCGACAGCGGGGAGGAATCGAGATGGTTGCTCATGCCCGGCAGCCCTTGTCCGGCAGCTCACGAGTTCGGTGGGTGGCGGAGTTCACTTGGCGACTCCGCTCAGTTTGCCGCTCATACCCTTCGCGGGAACATCGCCCCCCAACGCCCTGGCGATCAGCGTCGCGTTGTGATCGATCATGCCGATGTAGGTTCCCTCGTACGTTCCTTCCGCTCCCATCGCGTCCGAGAAGAGCTCACCGCCGACCCGGACCGTGACACCGCGCGACTTCGCCCCTTCGATGACCGCCTGGATGTTCTTCGCATTCACACTCGATTCGACAAAAATCGCCGGCAGCTTGCGTTCCACCAGGAAATCGACCAGCCGGTTCACGTCGAGGACGCCCGCTTCCGATTCGGTGGTGACTCCCTGCACCGATTTCACCTCGATGCCATACGCCCGCGAGAAATACTCGAACGCATCGTGGGCCGTCACCAGCACGCGCTGTGATTCGGGGATCGACTGGATCGCCGTCCGGACGTAGTCGTCGAGTTTCGACAACTCTGCGCGGTACGACTTCGCATTCGCGCGGTATTCGTCCGCATGCGGTGGATCGAACGTCGCCAGCGATTGTGCCGCGTGTTCGACACACTGGCTCCACGCCTTGACGTCCATCCAAACGTGCGGATCGTAGTGCCCGGCAAAGTCGGGCGGCGACCGCAGCGAGTCCTTGTCGAGTGACTCGGTGACGGCAAACACCGGCTTGCCGGCACGCTGAAGCTGGGTGAAGTGCTCGCTCATCCGGCCTTCGAGCATCAGTCCGGAATAGAACACGACGTCCGCGTCATGAAGCTGCTTGATGTGACCGCGCGTCGGCTTGAACAAGTGCGGGTCGACCCCGGATTCGATGAGTCCCGACACATCGGCCCGCGACCCGGCAACTTGCCGGACAATGTCGCGCACCATGCCGGTGGTCGTGACAATTCTGACCGCCCCGTTGCCCGCAGGCCGGTCCGGCCTGGGGTCGGACTGGTTCGCCGAATTCGCGCGGTCACAGCCGATCTGGCCTGCCGCAGTACACGCAACCAGAGCGATCCAAACACCGATTCGGTTGGCGGAAGTCATGATGAAATTTCGGCAGGCAGGAGGAACGGGCGGAAATCTGTTATCAAAAACAAAAGTTTGAACGCTCAAAACATTAGCGGGTCATGGCGGTTTCGTCAAGGTGGTCAACGGTGACGGTTTGACAACCCATTCCGTCGCCGCGATGCTGCCGCCGTTGCATTGTTCCGCCGGCATCAGGGACGGAATGTCATTCGCGCGCATCATCGCTTGGTCCACCGTGGTTCCGTTGGCAATCGGAGGCTGGGCGCTTGTCTATTGCATTGCG
>JAYTIB010000140.1:0-2302 GCA_043732205.1 Schlesneria sp.
TGGCGGTCCGCCACAAGATGTCGCGTTGGCTTTAGCCGACGCGGTACGACATCTGGCGTGGGTTGAAACCCACGCCACAAAAACTCACAAGCTCGGAGCGGCGTCGCGTCGGCGTTTGATGACAGCGCGATTCGTCCGGACCAGGGGGTCCGGACGACGACTCTTCACGCATCTGTTTCCGACGGGCGCGTCAGCGGGTACAGCGTCTGCAACAACAGGAACAATCCGAGCGGTGCGAAGATCAGCGTGCGGAGCAGCACCAGCACCGTGGGTGGCAACGGGATCGTGCTGGCGATGGCCAGATAGACCAGCACCAGCAGGAACGTCGCGACCAAAACGCTGCAACCGATCGCGGTCATCTGCGTCTTGAAGATTGCCCGTTCCGACATCGGTTCGAAGTGCAGATCGATGGTCCGCCGCCGCTTCACCGAACGATGAGTGGCATCGACAGTCTCAAACGCCCTGACCAACTCCTGCCACTCCATCGCGGGGCCGGGTTCCGAGTCCAGGCGGCGCAGGAATTCGCGCACAGCAGCCAGTTGGTTCCCCTCGTGGCGGGTTCCATCGGGTTCGGTCAGAACCCAGTCGCGTGTGAGATCGCGTTCCAACACGGCGGTCCCCTGTTCGGTCTGGACGGTCAACCGGCACGACGCCGACTTCCCCGCGCGGGCGTCCCACGTCGCCTCGGGCAGTCCCCGTCCCGACAACTTCACGCTCTGAGTCCGCACGCCCTGTTCCGTCGCGCCGGTTCGCAGCGCCGTGACCTGGTCGTAGTCGCCGCTCAGCCAGCGCAGCAGGTCGAAATCCAGCAGCATCGCCGCATCGATCTCGGCTTGCGGAACCATCGACGACGTTCCGGCGGTGGTCATGTCGCGCTGGATTTGCAGCAGGTGGACTGGTCCCAGCGATCCCGATCGAAGGATCTCGCGCAGCCGGACCAGCGCGGGGTCGCAGCGCTGCCAGACGGCCGGATGAATCGGCACGCGGTTGTCGTCGCGGATCAGGCTCAGCTCGTAGATGAACGTCGAGCCCTGCCCCGTGGAGGGAACGAACAACAGCATCTGACCCGAGTTGGCCAGTTGCTTGATGGCATCCAAGACGTGTGCCTCGCTCCCGCCGACCAGGATCGCATCGAACGCGCCGGCGTGAAGCAGATCCTCCCAATGCGGCGTCAACCGGATCCCCGACCGACCGCGGAGCAGATCGCCCGCAGCCGGGTTCAGGGTCGCGGCGAGAGTCAGTTCATGCGCCCCATCACCGGCCAGCGCATCGAGCCACGGAACAACAGACGCATCGTCACAAAGCAGGGCCAGTCGCATAAGGGAGCCGAATTCCAGGGAGTCACTCGTTTGACGATGTTGTTCGTTGATGCCTTGCACGGCGCAGATTGATTCGTTTAACCGCGTGGGCATCGCCCCGCGCGTGAGCGATGATTCACGCTCAATACACGCGGGGCGATGCCCACGCGGTTAAACGAAAACATCTCATTCATTCCCGCGAGCGGCTAAACCAAAACGCTCACCTTGGGTCGCGTGAGGAATGAGCGAATCCCCATCTTCGATCTCATCCGCCGAGCTTTTTCGTGGCGGCGTCCAGTCGCAGTTTGGCATCCGCCGCGTGCATTGATTTGGCGAACTTTTCGATCAGCAGCCGGTACGTGGCCGCAGCCTCTTTCCATTGTTGCTGTTGCTCATCGCACTTGCCGGATTGCAGCAGCGCGGCCGCCTGCCAGTCGGGGAAGTCGTAGTTGGCATAGACCTTCTGATAGGCCAGGAAGGCTTCGCCCCATTTCTCCTGCAGGAACAGAGTTTCGCCGATCAGGAACTGACTCTTGGCGGCGGTCTCCGTCCGCTCGGCGATGGGGTCCGTCAGGACACGTTCAAACGCCTTGCGGGCTTCGTCGAATTTCGGCGGAGCCTGTTGCTTGTAGCCGCGACCGAGCACTTCTTCCGCCTGATACAGGAACGCGGACTTGGCCGGCCGCTGCCGCAATTCGGCAACTATCGATTCGAGGTCGTCGTACTTCTTCTGTCGAAACGCGATCTCGGCCAGCAGCACCCAGGTGCGATCGAACCAGAGGAGCGATTTCACCGCCGGGTTGTCCTGTTCCTTGCGCAAGGCATTCAGCCGATCGCGCGCGGCATCCAGTTCCGGATCGGGCGCCTTCAAGTTCGACAGGATCGATTCCACGACGCTGTACGAGGCGTACCACCGGTGCGGGCTGGCGGGATAATCGGCCGTCAGTCGATCGGCCAGTGGGCGGACATCGGCCCAGCGCTGCTGATCGACCGCCAGCACGAGC
>JAYTIB010000141.1:0-2302 GCA_043732205.1 Schlesneria sp.
CGATCTTTTTTCATGCCGCAATGCCGAGATGTGAGCCGGTTTCATCGACATCGTGCGGCATGAAAAAGACTCCCGACCCCTTCTCGGATAGCCACTAACAGGGGGCGACCGAATGAACCGGTCGGGCCAGTGCGATGCGGGAGGATGATTCGGGCATCCGCTCCGTTCCATCAACCAGAGACACGAAGATCTGATCCACGACATGCGATGTCCGGAGACGGGACGAATCTCCACTTCGGGCTGCTTCGTCTCGGTGATGTCGGCGAACTGGAGCTTGATCGGCTTGCCGGCGAACAGCCGCACCAGTTCGTGATAGACGATCAGTTGCCCCTCGGCCGCGTTGACATCACCCGATGACCAGCGGCTCCGCGCCGTCTGCTCCGCCGAGGCTGTGTCCTGTAACCCACACATGTTCGGCCTGCGCGGCGGCTTGTTCAAAGCCACGCAAGTCCAGGTCAACCTGCTGCACGCCACCGTGAAACCCTCTGTGGACGCGGCCCCAGGGATGGCTGATGGGCAGCAGACGAGCATCGATTGGCCGAGATTGCTGGTGCCGCGAAAGGCGAGCAGCGCCACGTTGGCCGTGGTCGTCCCAAACCCCTGCACGTTGCCGCGATTGAAGGGAGTGACCGAGTCAAAGTCCCGACGCCGCGTCCAAGTCGAAACGATCGCCGCGTCGCCTTCGTAAGCCAACTCCGCAGCGTTGGCGAGCAACACGGCGGTGTGAATATCGAATCCTGAATTCGTCAGGCAACTGCAATGTCCAAGATCGCGTGCGCCTGCGGAACGAACGCCTCGCGTGGTGTTGAGGCACATCAGCCAATCGTCAATTGCACGTCTCACACTTCTTGGCCACTTGACAACTCTTGCAAGCGGTGCTGCGCCGGCGGTCCCAGACCAGGAGCAGTTCGTCGTATTCATTCCAAATATCGACGCTGTTCAACGACTGGATCTGCAACATGCGTGCAACCTGTTTGGTGGGCATCACCGCCCAAGACTTCTCAAAGTTCTCACGCCCGCTAGCTGTCGAGCAGATTTGGTTTCCGGCAATTTGATGCACGTACCCCAGGAGGTATTGGCATTGGGCCAGATGCTGTGGTTCCAGTTTACGAATCCCTTTTTGGTCTTCGGCGACCAGTGTCTTCATTCGGTCATGTGTCCATTTCAAGTAGACGAGTTCCTTGGCCCCGACCGCCTGTCCAGGATTGGGAGTTCCAAGGTTGTTGTAGATCCGACCGACCATTAATTGGGCAAAAAGGTCATCCGGAGCCATCTCCCAGCCGTGATGGCAATCCTTCCACGCGGCGGTGAAACTTCGAATGGCGTCACTGCGATTGCCGTTCTCGCTCTGTTGGAGTCCGCGGTGGGTGATCAGCACGCCGCGCAAGGTGTAAAACTCCCAAGGAAGAATCACGGTCAATCCTTCCTGAGCCAGTTGAGCTTCAATATCTCCCAGATGAGCGACACCGCGATCCCAGTTACGGCTGCGTCCCTCCTGAGCGGCAAGCTTCAGCGCCCGGTCGATCCGTTCCTGCCAATTGACCTGGGGTGGAGCCTGTTCCTGAGTCGAGGGCGATTCCGGCGGAACACGTACCGAAAGGCCCGTCTCTTTCAAATCGGACCGGCTCTTGCGATGCGGCAGAATTGGAAAACCAAGTTCCGGTGTCGCGTTGAAGATGATCTGCCAGATCAGATCGACGGATTCCGCCTGCCGCTGGTTGTCACCATAGCGGGAACTCGACGTGATCCCGACGACACTTTCTCGCAACTGGCCGCCACGCTCGGATTGATCGTCGATGACAAATAGCGGCGCACCATCGGCCTGATTGGGGTAATCGGCTCGATAACTGAATCGACTCTGTTTGGCGTCGTAGTCGGCGGCAATCAGGCCGCTGGCATACTCGGGTGGGCCGTATGAGTTGATGTCCTGCCGATTCGGAAAGGCGAGGAAGGCACATTCGCGACCCCGCAAGTCTGTGGTCTCATCGGGTGACCGGAGATTGAACATGACGGGAGGGGGTACGGTCGCGGGCCAACTGACTTCCACGATCGCCACATCCGGCCCGCTGCCATTTTTCCGTAGCGGGTGAAACAGAATCCGCGTCGGCTGCATCCAGAGGGCCAGCGACAGCAACCGGCTGCCTTGCATTCGGTATCGCTCATTCGGGCGCAACCGACCTTCATCGCCTTCCAGAACACTCGCCGAAGTGACGAGATACAACTTGCCCTGGACGAACGCGATCGCGAAGGCCGAACCGCGAACGGTCCAATTCTGATCGCTGAGGCTTTCCACGCGAAAGAC
>JAYTIB010000142.1:0-2302 GCA_043732205.1 Schlesneria sp.
CGTCCGAGTGACCGATGACTTCGCGCGGGACTTCGCGGCGATGGACCGATTGGTTGAACTCTTCGTAGCCGAACCGATCCTTGAACACGAAGACCGCCAGCTTCCCCTTCCAGAGTTGCGACTCGGAGGCTTTGAACGAGCTCTTCAGTGATGCGGCCTGTTCGGTGGACCACTTTTCAATCTGCTCCAGACGCGCGGCTGTCACATCACCATAGATCAGGAAGTCGGACGATTCGCGGATTGTTGGCTCGGCGTTCTGGAACGTCTTCTTCCACTGCTCGGCCGTCTCTTTCTTGCGGCGTTCGATCCATTGCTCGGGGGTCAGCCGGGCCAGCGCGGTGGCTTCGCGTTCTTCGAGCGTTGGGAAGGCCTTCTTCGGATCATCGCCGTCGAACTTGGCACCTTCCTCGATCCAGATTTTCAAGTTGTTGTACCACTTGCGGGTGATCCCGGTTTGATTGCCGGCGGGCATGACCGGCAGGTCGTCGCCGTTGACGAGCCGCCACAGCCGGCTTCCTTCCAAGCTGCCGGCGATGATCACGCGACCGCTGGTTCCGCCCTGCATCACCTTTTCGAAGGATGCGACCGAGAACCCGCTGCGTTTCTGGCGGTCGTTGTGACAGCGTCCGCAGGTGTCCATCAACTCGGGCATGATGTCCCGCATGAACGAAACCTTTTCCTTGCCGGTCGCCTTGACCACGTCGACACGCGGCGGCGGACCAGCCGGTTTCTTGTCGAGTGAGGCGAGTTCCGCGTTCTTGTCGGCACCGTCAAACTTGGCTCCCTCGTTGACCCAGGCGCTGATCGTCTGGATTTCCTTGTCCTTCAGAGCCTCGGCCCCCTTCGGCATCCGTTGCGGGGCGTTGGGAGTCACCAGCTTTTGGACCAGCAGACTGCCCTGCGCGTTTCCGGGGACCGCAAGCGTTCCGCGTCCGCCCCCCTTCTCCATCGCCGCGTAGGTATCCAGCCGCAATCCCCCCTTGGCATCGCCGTCCGTGTGGCAGCCGACGCACTTGTTCACGAAGATCGGCGCGACGTCTTTCACGAAGCTGACGGTTCCCTTGCCGCTGGCCTTGCCGAGCTTCGCCTTTTCCTTGTCAAGCTGCAGTCGAACCGGCTTGACCGCGGGATCGGTTTCGGGAACCTTGCCTTCCTTGATCAGTTTTTCCAGGCGCTGTTCCAGCCCCTTCAACTCGGTTTCCGCTTCGTCGTACTTCTTCTTCGTGATCAGACTCGAAACCTTATTGAGGTCGGAGTCGATGTCTTTCAACTCCTTCTTCTGTTCCGGAGTGACCGCGGCCATCGCGATGGTCACGACCAGGACAGCCACCAACGAGCAGCAGCTCACGCGAATGATCGGAACGATTTGTCGCATGGAATTGATTCCAACAAAGTCGGCGAGGATTGGCATCGCGTCGGCACGGACGCGCTTCATGGCGGAAGAGTATACGCCACAATTGTGATTCGCGACAGACTCGGCAGGCTTTCGCCGACTTGCCGGATCGCCACAGTTCGCGGATTGTGAGTGGGGACTCAAACCGATAACCTCAAACCTCGAAACCGTCTGGAATGTTCGTTTTCAATCCCCTGCCCCGAAAAGACCAGTTTGCGATCATGTCGACAGTTCTTTCTGAGATCGAACGCAAGCGGGACCGACTGTTGGAAATCCTGCGGGGATACGGTCGGGTTGCCGTGGCGCTGTCCGCCGGAGTCGACAGTACCGTCGTTGCCAAGGCCGCACGGTTGGCGTGCGGTGACGATGCGGTTGCCGTGACCGCGGTCAGTTCGAGCCTGGCCGCCGGTGAGCAGGATCTGGCGATCGAGATGGCGGCGGCGATCGGCATCCGTCACAGGGTGGTCCAGACGCGGGAGTTCTCGGACCCCAATTACCTGCAGAATCCCGTCAACCGGTGTTACTTCTGCAAGACGGAGCTGTACACGCGCTTGGCGGAACTGGCACCGTCACTCGGAGTCGATGTCCTCGTCAACGGTGCCAATCTGGACGACCGCGGTGACTATCGCCCCGGCATGCAGGCGGCGTCTGAGTTCCAAGTTCGGTCGCCACTGATTGAGGCGGAGTGTACCAAGTCCGACGTGCGTGAACTGGCGCGGCTGTGGGATCTGCCCGTCTGGGACAAGCCGGCCACCCCCTGCCTTTCCAGCCGGATTGCCTACGGGGTCGAGGTGACGGCCGAGCGCGTCCGACGGATCGACGAGGCCGAACAATTCCTGCGGCAGGAACTGAACCTGCGGGAACTCCGTGTCCGCTGTGAAGCGAACGACTTGGCACGCATCGAACTTC
>JAYTIB010000143.1:0-2300 GCA_043732205.1 Schlesneria sp.
GGTCCGTCGTGATCAGGTTCGTTGCTGGTCAGTGATCCTCGTTGCGGCGGTTTGCTGGAGTTGCCCGGCAATCAGTCGCGCGGCGACGATCATTCACGCCGGGCGACTGATCGACGGCCGCAGCAATGAGGCTGCCGCGCAGATGTCGATCGTGATCGACGAGGGAAAGATCACCAGTGTTGTCCGCGGGTACATCGATCCGAAGGACGGCGACACGCTGGTGAAGCTGACGGACCACACCGTCATGCCCGGCTTGATGGACATGCACACGCATTTGCAGTCGCAGCACTCGAAGGATTCCTACACCGAGCGGTTCTTCATGGAACAGGCCGACTACGCGCTCCGGTCGACCGTCTATGCCCGGGTGACGCTGCTGGCGGGATTCACCACGGTGCGGGATCTGGGGGACAACGGCGTCAATTCCGTCGCGCTGCGCAAAGCGATCGATCAGGGCTGGGTTCCCGGACCGCGGATCTTCACGTCGGGCAAATCACTCGCCTCGACCGGAGGCCACGCGGACCCGACCAACTCCCTGCGCGGAGACTACCGCCGCGATTCCGGTCCGCTGGAAGGAGTCGTCAACGGAGTCGACGATGCGCGCAAGGCGGTCCGGCAGCGCTACAAGGACGGAGCCGACCTGATCAAGCTCACCGCGACCGGAGGTGTCCTCAGCCTCGCCGCCAGCGGACAGAACCCGCAGTTCACCGACGACGAACTGAAGGCGATCGTCAGCACCGCCCGCGACTACAACATGACCGTTGCCGTGCATGCCCACGGGACCGAAGGGATCAAACGCGCCGTCCTGGCCGGTGTCACGTCGATCGAGCACGGCACGTTCATGACCGACGAAGTCATCCAGTTGATGAAAGAATCCGGCACGGTCTGGGTTCCCACGCTGATGGCCGGCGAATGGGTGGCCGAGAAGGCGAAGGAGCCGGGCTACTTCCCGGAGATCGTCCGTCCGAAGGCCGCGGCCATCGGACCAGTGGTCAAGGAAACGTTCGTCAAGGCGCATGCCGCTGGAGTCAAGATCGCGTTCGGCACCGACTCCGGAGTCTCACCGCACGGACAGAATGCGCATGAGTTCGAACTGATGGTGGCGGGTGGCATGCCCCCGATGAAGGCGATCCAGTCCGCCACGCTGGAAGCCGCCCGGCTGCTGCGGATCGAAGACCGGCTCGGGACGGTCGAAGCCAAGAAAACGGCCGATCTGGTCGCGGTGAAAGGGAACCCGCTGGACGACATCCGGCTGATGAAGGATGTGGTCTTCGTGATGAAGGACGGCGTCATCCACAAGAAGCCGTGACAGCCTGTTGAAGAACGTGGGACGGGGTCTTTGGGCGAGCGGCAGGAATAGGCATACAAGCACGACGCGCAAGCGAGTGAGTTAGTAAGCGAGTAAGCGAGTAAGCGACGGAGTGAGTGAGTTTATTAACACACTCGCTTGCGCATCGTGCTTGTAGGTGGGTCAACTTTCATCGGCCGCTCGGCTCAAACAGGCTGCAAAACCGCGAACCGGGGATCGCCATGCCGTCCGCGAGCACCGACTCCGTCGAAGACCGACCGCCGGCGACGCGCGTCCGGCTGGTGGTGGCGACGTGGCTCGGAATCATGGCGGCGCAGGCCTATCTCTGCCGTCTGAGTCTCGGCGTCATTGCCACGCCGGTTCGATTGGATCTCGGCTTGAGCGAGAGCCAGATGGGGCTGATCCTGGGCCCCGTGTTCTTCTGGTCGTACGCCGTGGCTCAGATCCCCTCGTCGAGATTGGGTGAATATCTGGGTGCCCGGATCAGCCTCCCCTGCTTCGTGTGTGCCTGGTCGATCGCCACCGCGCTGTTCGGGACCGTCACGTCGTTTCCGCTGCTGCTGATCATCTGGTCGGTCGTCGGACTCTCGCAGGCGGGTGCCTTCCCCGTGGCGATGCGCGCGATCGCAGCCTGGTTTCCCCGGTCAGAACGGGCTCTGGCGAGTGGATCGCTGGCCTCGATGATGTCCGTCGGTGCCGCCATCGGCGCGGGACTGACCGGGATGTTGATCGAGCGGATCTCGTGGCAGACTCTGTTCGTGATCTATGCGATTCCGGGGTTCCTCTGGGCGGTCGGTTTTCACTGGTGGTTTCGCAACCGCCCGGACGAACATCGCGCCGTCAACGAAGCCGAACGCCGGCACATCCACGACGGCGAACCCGATGCCACGAGTCCCCCGCCAGAACGCGAACCGACACCGTGGCTCAGTCTCGCCACGAGTTGGCCGATGTGGATGATCTGCGGCCAGCAATACTGCCGCGCGGCGGCGCAGGT
>JAYTIB010000144.1:0-2298 GCA_043732205.1 Schlesneria sp.
GGCATTTCGTCGGCAAGCTCGTTCGCGATCTCCAACAGCGTCGCAGCCAGCGTCCCGATGCACCGATGCCGGCGCACCGGAACCGGCCGCGTGGCGTGATGGAATTCGACAATTGGTACACCGCTCCCGTCAGTGGTTTCTCGTCGGCCCGCGAATACTATGACCGGTGCAGTGCCGAGCAGTTTTTGCCTGAAATCCAGGTGCCAACCACCATCATCACATCGCGAGACGATCCGATGGTTCCGCTGCCCATCTTCACCGCCGGCATGGACCGCTGGTCGCCCCAAGTCCGCTTGGTGGTGGCCGCCGGGGGAGGACATGTCGGCTACTTCGCGCGGCGCGGTCTCGACCCCGACCCGTTCTGGCTCGATTGGCGCATTGTGGAGTTGATCACGGGATGCCAGACTAAGAACCGCTGACAAGACCAACCCGAAGCGTGAGCGAGGGACGGATTCACGCTCGATTCCCAATCGCCCTCGCTCACGCGTCGGGTTACTGTTAGGGGTTCTAAACTCGAATGACTTTGGCACGACACCCCGGTTCAACCAATCACCTCTCAAAGACGGAGATCACGAGATGCCCACGCCCTTGGAAACGCTGGTCAGTGCCGGCACGAAGCTTTGGCTCGACAGCATCGATCCCGACTTGGTCGTCGCGAATCGATCGTTTGGGGCCACGGGGGCGACCTCGAATCCGATCATCATTTCAGACCTGCTGAAGACCGGTCGGTTCGACTCCCAAATCCTGCAACTTGTCGAGCGCGGACTGACCGATTCCAACATCGCCTGGGAGATGACAGACCGCCTCGTCAAACAGGCCCAAGAGGTGTTCGCCGAAGTGCATGCCAGCACCCGCGGTGACGACGGTTATGTCAGCTTCGAACTGGACCCGCTCTTGGAAGCGGCCGATTGTCCGTTGAACGTCGAACAAAAGGCGGCGCGCTACATTGAGTTCGGGAAGCAGTGGGCTCGCGGACATGCCAACCGCATGATCAAAGTCCCGGGAACTCCCGCCGGACTGGCGGCACTCGAAGAGTTGGCCGCGGCCGGAGTGACGCTCAACGTCACCCTGCTCTTCACCCGCCGACAATACGAGGCGGCTCGCGATGCCATCTGGCGCGGAGCCCAACGACGGAAGACGTTGGAGAGCTTCAAGTCGGTCTACAGCATTTTCGTCAGTCGAATCGACGTCTACACCAAGAAGCACGTTCCAGACTTGTCGCCCGCCGCGCAGGGACTGGTGGGGATCGTCAATGCTCAACGACTGTGGCAGGAAAACCAGCAGTTCTGGTCCGACAAATGCCTTCCCCTGAAGCAAGAGTTCATCTTCGCCAGCACGGGAACCAAGGATCCCGCCGATTCCCCAGACAAGTATGTCGACGCTCTGGCCGGCTCGGACATTCAGACGAATCCCCCCGCGACGAACGCCGCCGTGCAGCAACTGGCCGGCAAAGTCTTCACTCGCAAAGTCGATCGCCTGCCCTCCGCCGAGATCCTGTCGGAGATCGATCAAAAGGTGGACTTTGCCAAGCTGGAAACCGTCCTGATGGAGGAGGGGCTCGCCAAGTTTGCCGACCCATTCAAATCGCTGCTGGCATTGATCGCGACCAAACGGGCCAAGGGATGAGATCCTGACTCGCGTCCCTGCGCAGACAGCGCCGTAACGCTCCAAGTGTTGATCGCGGAAGCACTGCTCGGTGCCGGCGAAACGTGGTGCGATGCCCGCGCGGCGAAGCGCAGAACTGCGTCCGACTTCTCCGTTCATCGATTCGAGTCACCGTGTCCGACACCCGTCAACCGAGCCTGTTCACCGAAGAAGAACTGCCGCCCAATCTGCAGGCGTGGGAAGTGGCCGCTGCGGCAGACCGGTTGATTGCGGACGTCGTTTTCAACCGGCCGCTGACCACCGTCTTTCAGTATCTGGTGCCCAACGAATTGCGGGAGATGATCGGACCCGGCCAGCGCATCGAAGCGCCGTTTGGTCGCGGCAACAAGCCGACCACCGGATTCTGTGTCGGGTTGTCCACAGAAATGCCGGTGGGCAAATCGCTGAAGTCATTGTCGAGCGTTCTCGACCGCGAACCGCTGGTCGATGCACGAATGCTTGAATTGACGCACTGGATCGCAGACCGCTATTTGTGCGGTTGGGGCCAGGTTCTGGAGAGCATTGTTCCAGCCGGTGTGAAGTCCAAGGCGGGGACGCGCGAAGTGACCTTCTTCGCGCTGAGTCCTTCGCTGATACCGCGGCTGGTCGATCGCGAGGCGATGTTCAACGAGTTGAAACTGCCGGCCAAGCAGC
>JAYTIB010000145.1:0-6152 GCA_043732205.1 Schlesneria sp.
CCGCTTCTCCGGGTTCTTCTCCAGCAGTTGGCAGATGATGTCGTCCAGCCACGAGGGGATCTCGGGGACGTAACTGCGCGGGGGATCGAACCGTCCGAAGCGCTGCTTCTGCATGATTTCGACAGGCGTTCCGTGAGCGAACGGTGGCTGTCCGACGATCATCGTGTACAGCACCGCACCCAGGGAATACAGGTCGCTGCGCCGATCGGCGCGACGACCCTCGACCTGCTCGGGAGACATGAACTCCGCCGTTCCAATGACCGCCCCGGTGAGCGTCAGTTGATCGGCGGCAAACACCTGCGCCACGCCAAAGTCGGTGATCTTCACCGTGCCGTCCTTCGCAATCAGCAGATTGGAAGGCTTCAGGTCGCGATGAACGACTCCCACATCGTGCGCGTGCTTCAATCCCGCGCAGATCTGCACGGCGATCTGGATCGCCTCCTGCCAGGGAATCCGCCGGTCGCGACGCAGTCGCCCGGTCAGCGTGTCGCCTTCCACGTATTCCATCGCGTAGTAGTAGGTCTCGTCGTCATCCGTCCCGCTTTCGAAGAACTTGACGATGTTCGCGTGGTTCAGCTTCTGGAGCGCTTCGATCTCGCGATGGAATCGCAGCACGAATCCGTCTTCCCGAGCCAGCGATGCCGGCAGCACCTTGACGGCCGCACACTGGCCGGTCTGTTCATGCGTGCCGACATACACCGTCCCCATCGCGCCTGCGCCGATCTTGCGGTCGATCAGATACGGTCCAATACGGGGGGGATGCATGACCGACAACTCGGAAGGGATTTCGAAAGGACGTGTGGTCACATCCTACGGTGTGCAGCTTGCAGCGGGAACACCGCGAATTCTCTGACGGACGGGAAAGAATCGGTTATCGCCGGTGATTTGTCAGCCGCCCCGTGCTGTTTGGCATCTCACTCACCAAACATCCAGATCAGGAGAGCATCCTCACTCTCGAAGAAGGCTCGGCACCACGGCACGTTCATGTCGAGCCAGATCAACGGTGCATAAACGACCTCGAAGGACTGACCCACCAACGGGTGATTGTCGACTCCAAGCCGCTCCAACGCCTTCTCGGTGGGGACGGCACTGACGACGTAGCCGACGGGAAGCAGGATCGCCAACGCCGCAATCAATTGCCACCGGTGAAATCGTGGTGGAAACCGCAGGAGCCAGCGATAGCGTCCGAGGCGGAACGACAGCCGCACCGCAAGTCCTCCGCGCGGCCTGCTCATGACGGCGTCTCCGCCGGGTGCCAGTCGAGCAACTGGAACTCGACGCTTTCGCGCCCCTGAAAGCGGTTGATTGTCGGTTGGAAGCAGATCGAGATAGGCCGGTCGCCTGACTCATTTCATCGGCCCATTCCCCCTTGCCAAACGCGACGCCGCGCATGGACTGGCCGTACTGTCGAACCTGAATCGACAGATGACGTTCCCCCTCACCCATCTTCTTCGGCGGTCTTGCCAACTCGACATTGCTCGCGACGAACACCGGCCGCGGGTTGTGGGCTCCGAACGGACCCAGCCGTTCGAGGTCAGTGATCGACCGGACATTCAGGTCGGCGAGACGAATCTCGGCATCGATGTTGAGTTGCGATTCGCCCGGCCGCACCAGATGGTTCTCCGCGACGAACTGGCTGAACGCGATGCGAAAGTCGTCGATGCCGCCCGGTTGGATCTTCAATCCCGCCGCAGCGTGGTGACCGCCGAAACCGACAAGCAGATGACGACAGGCGACCAGTCCGGCATGCAGATTGAAGCCGGCGAATGATCGTCCGCTCCCTTGCGCCAGCCCGTTGACGCCATGAATCGAAATCATGATCGCCGGCCGTTGGAAATGCTCGGCCACCCGGCTGGCTACGATGCCGATGACACCGGGATGCCATTCTTCATGGGCCAGCACCAGCGCCCGCTGGTCGAGCCATTCGGGTCGTTCGGCGACGAGTTCCTTCGCCTGCTTGAGCATCTTGCGTTCGACCGTCTGCCGGTTCTTGTTGAGCTCATCGAGATAACTGGCGAGTGCCGCGGCCCGCTCGGTGTCGCTGGTTGTCAGCAGTTCCACGGCCAGCCGCGCCTGACCCAGTCGACCGGCGGCGTTGATGCGGGGACCGATGCCGAACCCGATGTCTTCCGACTGCAACGCGCCCCGATCGGCAAGCCCACACACTTTCAACAGCGCCTTCAATCCGGGATTGGCCCGTTCGACGAGACTCGCCAAACCGAAGTGAACGAGAATCCGGTTCTCATCGATCAGCGGAACCACGTCGGCAATCGTGCCGATCGCCGTCAGACCGATCGCGCCGAGCAGAAACTCGCGCATCTTCGGCGACGCCCGCTTGCCGTCACCGAGCCGCGCACAGATCGCCCATGCCAGTTTGAATGCCACTCCGACTCCGCACAGTTCGCCGAACGGATAACTCCCCGGCAATCGCGGATGGACGAGGACTGTGTCTTCGGGGAGCGATTCGGCGAACTGGTGGTGATCGGTGATGATCAGTTCCAGCCCGAGTTGCCGGGCCACGGCGGCTTCAGCGACGCTGGTGATGCCGCAGTCGACCGTGACCACGAGTCGCGTCGGATCTTCCGAGTGCAACTGGCGGAGCGCCTCGCTGTTCAGCCCGTATCCCTCTTCCAATCGGCTGGGGATGTAGTAGTCGACGGTCGCGCCGGTCAATTGCAGGCAGTGCCACAGCAGGCTGGTCGCCGTCACGCCGTCGACGTCGTAATCGCCATACACCGTGATCCGCCGACCGGCCTGCACCGCCGCAACAATCCGGTCCGCCGCGAGACTGACTCCCGGCAGCAGTTCGGGGTCGTGCAGATCGTTGAGTTTTTTCGCCAGATAGGCGGCGGCAGATTCGGGAGTCGAACAACCACGGGCGGCGATCACTTGAGCCAGCAGCGGCGCGATCCGCAGGCGCGTACTCAACTCGCGCACCAGCGATTCGTCATGCGGCGCGACCCGCCAGATTCGATGCATCACAGACTCCGTTCAGTTGCAGAAGATCCCGAGGGATTACAGCGATCCGGGGGTGTGAAGTCAAAGCGGGTCGATCAGGGGTAGTGGGACAGTTTTGAAACGGAACTCGTGTGGCACGCCCTGAGTCCTCGAAGGGCGTGGGAATTCCGCGGTGCCTCGATCCACGCCCTTCGAGGACTCAGGGCGTGCCACTCAAACTGACCCACTACCCGATCAGGCCGTGCGGAGGAAGGCATCACCAGTGACGCTGGACGGATTTCCAATCCGTCCGGCGTTGACGGACGGATTGGAAATCCGTCCTACGGGGGATCGTTGCAGCCGACGTCCTTCATCGCCAGACTGACTCGCATGACCCTCGTCACCGTTGTTGCCCCTGTTTTTGGAAGGACGATCTCCATGACGAACAGCAGACTCAGCCGTCGCTCGTTTCTGGCGGCCTCGACCGTTTTCGCCGCTCCCTACTTCGTGCCGTTCCGGGCCTTTGGGGCCAATGATCGCATTGTCACCGCACACATCGGCGTCGGCGGGCAGGGGCTGAGCAATCTGAATGGTCTTCTCGGCAAGGGAGTTTCACCCGCGGCCATTTGCGATGTGGACAGCGACCACCTGGCCAAGGCGGTGAAGCTGGTCACGGACAAGGGACACGCCTGCGAAGGGTATCGCGACTACCGGCAGATTCTGGAGCGGAAGGACATCGACGCCGTGGTCGTCTGCACGCCGGATCATTGGCACGCGCTGCCAACGGTCCACGCCTGCCAGGCCGGCAAGGATGTCTATTGCGAGAAGCCGTTGTCGCTGACAGTCGCGGAAGGGCGGCGCATGGTCGACGCGGCGCGGACCAACAAACGGATCGTGCAGACCGGTTCGCAACAGCGCTCCGACGACCGCTTCCGAACGGCCTGCGAACTCGTTCGCTCTGGGCGGCTCGGCAAGATCACCGAGGTGCACGTCGGGCTGCCTGGCTCGAACTTCTCCGGCCCGCCCGTCCCCGATTCCGAGCCCCCCGCGGTGCTCGATTACGACCTGTGGCTCGGCCCGGCCCCGCTGCGTCCGTACAACCAGAAGCGGGTTCATTACAGCTTCCGGTTCTTCTGGGACTACTCGGGCGGCCAGATGACCAACTTCGGAGCCCACCACATCGACATCGCGCAGTGGGGCCTGGGGATGGACGACTCCGGTCCCGTCAGCACCGAGGGCACCGCCGAGTTTCATCCCGAGAAATGGTACGAAGTGACCAAGTCCTGCCGGATCACTCACACGTATGCGACGGGCGTCAAGCTGATCGTCGCCCAGGGCCATAAGGAAATCACGGGCGGCGTGACGTTCATTGGCGAGAACGGCACGATCCACGTCGATCGCGGCACGATCATCGGCAGTCGCAAGGAACTGTTGGAACCGCTCGGTGACGACGCCGTCAAGCTGACCAAGAGCGCGAACCACCACGCCAATTTCCTGGCCTGCATCCGCTCGCGCGAGTTGCCGATCTGTGACGTCGAGATCGGACATCGCTCGGCCACGGTGTGCCATCTGGGCAACATCGTCGCGCGACTGGGCCGCAAGATCCAATGGGACGCGACCAAGGAAACCATCGTCGGCGACAGCGAAGCCGCAGCAATGCTGTCACGCCCGTATCGCCAACCGTGGTCGCTGGCATAGCACCCGATCAGGCTTGATACGGCACCATTCACGGTCAAAGGCCCACCATGAGAGATCATCGAGAATGGATGGTGGGCCGGCGCGGCGAAACGCCGCTGGTCCCACTCTACATTTACTCAATGGGGAAATCGGTGTCCGGCAGACGGCGGGGATCGGTCGGACCGAGTTTCTGGTATTCGTCCTCCCATTCGATTCGCAGATCCGGCATTTCCTTGCCGACCTTTGCCAGCGACTCGGCAAGCCACGGATCGTAACCCGACTTCGGGCATGGAAAGGGCATTCGCATCAGCGGGGATCGGAGCAACGGGTGTTCGGGATCGGGAACGGACAGTCCGAGATCGCGCCGTATTCGTTGAATGAACAGAATCTCCGAGGGGAAGTCCTTATGGAGCCCCGATTGCAGTCCGAAGATCATGTCGTTGTCTGCGAGGTCATAGTTCACGGCTTTCCATGCGTGCAGTTCACACAGTCGCCGTACCGCTTCTTCCAGGCGATCAGGATCGTTCCAGGTATCCAAGATGTCTTGGAACGGCTTCAGCAGCGACACGCCCCGCCCCGCGAGATCAACCGGGATGTCGCGCCACAGTCCGTACAGTTTTAAGAGGAATGGCGCGACAGGACCAAGGGTGTACGCATTCGGTGTCACATAAGGGGGGGGATTGACGAAATACTCAACACACTTCCCACCAAGCCAATCGGCGGCATTGTTTTCACCGATCACCACACTTAATGCCAGCTTCATTAGGAATTGCGTTGCCAGAAATGCGTCGAAATCCCCAATACGCAATTTTCCGGCACGAGCGTTCTCCGGATTCTCTCGCGCCAGTTGTTCCAACCTTTCGATGTACACATAGAACTCAAATGCCTCATATCGCCAAATCACGTGCAGACGCCGCCACACGTCGTCAGCAATGACGTCGCCGTCCTTCACGCTGGACAACAAGCAAAACAACTCGCACCTGCGTTCGACGCCGATGCCTCCGGCAAGGACAGGCGTATGGGCTTGTGGTGTCTGACCGCTCGACCGGCTCCGGTAGTTCACAATTTCAGTGCTCAGTCGCCGGTTCTCAACTAAGGCCAAGCGACATTCCTTGACTTCTTTCGCAAACGACCACGTCGTCTCTCGCTTCCGCTTCGCCACGCTATTTCACCTTCGGTATCCAAGTCAAAGTAGGGTGGGGCAAGCTCGCTTCGAGCGCCGGCCCACCATGAGAGATCATCGAGAATGGGGGTGGGCCGGCGCGGCGAAACGCCGCTGGTCCCACCCCGAATTTTACGCAATTTCAAACGGGACCGAGCCGTGTGGCACCGGCCAGTCATCACCGCTGGTAGATTGGCAGGAAGCCGTTTTCGATTTGCAGGATCGTGCAGTTCATCGCCGTGGTGTAGACCGGACCGACGTGGCCCTCTTTCCAGGCGCCGTTCGCCGACTGCTGGGACATGATCTGCTTCGCGATCGGCGTGAAGTACTTGTCCCATTTCTCGTCGCCCAACCGGTACTGGACCTGCGCGTAGTA
>JAYTIB010000146.1:0-2296 GCA_043732205.1 Schlesneria sp.
CATCGCGAACGCGGAAGAAGAACTTGCTCAGAAGAGACTTGAGATCGCACAACTCAAGGCCGAGATCGAACGCCTGCGGCATCAACCCCCCGTGTTGCCGCATGATCCACGGCTGCCTCATCACAAGTTTGGACCGAAGATGATGTCTGTGTGTGTCAATCTGGCTCGAAGAATTGGACTGCGGCCCACCGTTGCTTGCCTGAAAATCGTCTTCGACTGGTTGGGCATAACCGAAAAACTCCCCCAATGGACGACCGTCCGCACTTGGCTGATGCGTGTGGGAGTCGCGGCCATTGAGGAGCCGATCGAACAGGCCGACGACTGGGTCTGGATGGCCGATCACTCCAACCAGATCGGTCCGGAAAAGGCGCTGGTGATCCTTGGATTGCGGGCCTCCAAAATGCCGCCCTCGGGAGTTGCGCTGACACACCAGGACATCCGCGTGCTGGCCGTCGAACCCGGCGTGAGCTGGAAGCGGGAAGACATGTCTGACGTCTACGAGAAATTGGCCGAGAAAATTGGTGCCCCACTGGCCGTTGTGGTGGATGGCGCGGTCGAACTTCGTGAGGGGGCCGAAGTCCTGCAAAAACGCCGGGAAAACGTGCTGATTCTGAGTGACTTCAAACATTATGCGGCCAACGTCCTGAAGAACATCGTCGGTCACTCCAGTGCGTTTTCCCAATTCATGTCAGCGGTCGGCTGTACGCGATCGGCCATCCAGCAGACTGAACTGGGCCATCTGACGCCGCCGAGTCTCAAGCCCAAAGCCCGCTTCATGAATTTGGCGGCGACCCTGACGTGGGCTCAGATGATCTTGTGGCAACTGGCTCATCCGCATTCCAATGCCCGCCACGACATCACCACCGCCCGCATGAACGAAAAGCTGGGCTGGCTGGAAGCATTTCGAGAAGACATCACTCGCTGGAACGCCTGCCAAGCCGTCGTCTCTGCGGCGATTACGTTCATCAATGAGCAGGGGCTGTTTCGAGGTGCGGCCGATCGGCTCGCCACAAAACTTCATTTGCTGCCCACGTGTGACGATAGTCGAGCGGTCTTCCACCGACTGGTGGAGTTTGTGCGCTTGTCCGAACAGAAACTGTCCGAAGGTCAAAGGCTGCCGATGAGTACCGAAATTCTAGAATCCTCATTTGGACTGTTTAAGCAACTGGAACGACAGCACAGCAAGGGGGGGTTTACCAGTTTGGTGGCGGCGTTCGGTGCCTTGCTGAAACCCGCCAAGCCCGAGTCCGTCCGCCGCGATTTCGCCCGCGTCTCCGTAAAGCAGATGCGAACATGGGTCGCCCACAACCTGAAAACAACTCTCCATTCCAAACGACAGACCGCCTATGCGGAATTCAAAAAAGCCGCCTGACATTTACAATTCAAAAACCAACAAAAATAGCGTTTCGTCAGCGCACCCTAACCCTCTCCCCGCAGAGCCGGGGCGAGGGGACAGGAGACGCACGTCGCGCGGACGATTCGCCGACTCGAATCCCGTCATCCGACGCGCATGAAAATCCCCTAACCCTCTCCCCGCAGAGCCGGGGCGAGGGGACCGAATGTTCTAACGCTCGAACTGATGTCTGTTTTTCGTAGGAGGCGACCATGCATTGTTGCGTTGACGGACATAGCGGCCTGTTGCAAAGGGACGAACGGGACTCTGCGGCGGCACCCTCGGTCAGAGTCTTAGAGGGCTCGCCGGAGTCCGTCCCCGCTGGACAAGTGACTGTCATGACGGCCTTCTTACTCGGGCTGCTGGTCTTCGGCAACATTGCCTCCGGGCAGGTTCCGGTCACGACCCCTCGCCCAGACGACCTGACGCCTAATAAGCCCGCGTTCCCGAAAAAGGCCGTTCCGAAGGTCACGGTCATCGAGGTTGAGTTGCTGCAAGACTCTGGCGGAGGTGGCTTGTTCGCCCAACATTGGCTGAAGGTGCTGCAACCACTCGATGTATCGCTACGCGTTCATCGTCCCAATTCGAACGAAAAGCCGGAGCTGAAGGAGCGGGAAGCGGGAAATCTGCGGTATGTGACGGCCATCGGCACGCTCGATCGTTCGGGGAATATCTCGTTCCCCGACAGGTCGTTTGGCGTCGGCGATCCTGTGAAACTCAAGGAGTGGATCGACGAACTGCGAACGTACGGTGCACGGGGAACTCCCACGGGCCAACCGTTGTGGGGCCTGTCCAAAGAGCAGTTCGCCCACCTTTATGACAGCTTGATCAAACCCATCGACTTTGAGACGGACAATTTGCCGTTGGCCCAAGCGGTTGCCAAGCTGCCGCTTCCTGCAGAGG
>JAYTIB010000147.1:0-2296 GCA_043732205.1 Schlesneria sp.
CCTGCATCCAATGACTCCCGGCGGCGTCCTCGTCGCGTGTCGGTACGGTGAGCAGAATCTCAACCGGTCCCGGCGCGATCGACTCCGGGACCGTCGCCACGAGACGATGCTGGTCATCGACTCTTCCAATCAGCGAGATGGTTGACATCGTGGACTCCTCGAACAGGTTGAGTTGCACTCGTTCCCACGGTCTCAGCAGGAACGAGATGGCGTGATCTTACTTCTTCAGCCGCTTATCAAAATACTCGAACAGCGCCTGCTCGGCCTTTTCGGCGTCGGCTCCTTTGAAGCCGTGGCCGGCTCCTTCGAGGGTGAGGAGTTCGGCCTCGACGGTTGCGGCCTTCAGCTTGTCGATCAGCCAGACCGCCTGTTCGTGGGCGACGTACTTGTCCTCGGTGCCGTGGATGCACAGCGTGGGGGCCGAGTTCGGCGTGACCCAGTAGAGCGGGCTCCCCTGGATGTGGAGATCGCGTTTCGTGTCGAGGTTGCCTCCGAACCAGAGGGGCAGGACTTCGTGAGCGTCGACGCTCTTGCCGTAGGACTTGGTGAAGTCGCTCGGGCCGTAAACGTTCACGACGCACGCGACGGAGCTCGACTGAGTCGGGTTGCCGCCGGTTCCCTCAAACTGCGGGACGTTGGCCGTGACGGCGAGGAACTGCGCGAGGTGGCCTCCCGCCGAACCGCCCGTCGTGCCGATGCGAGTCGGGTCGATCTTGTAGGTCGCGGCGTTCGCTCGCAGCCACCGCACGGCGGCCTTGGTGTCGTGGACGGCCGCCGGGAACTGGTGCTTCGGGGCGAGCCGATAGGTCATCGTCGCGGCAACGTAGCCTCGCTCGGCCAGCTTGACGCAGAGGGCGTCGTAGCTCTCGCGTTTGCCCGCGCGAAAGCCTCCGCCGTGGATGCAGAGGATCGTGGGAAACGGTCCGTCACCGGTCTTCGGTCGCGCGAGGTTGAGCTGCAAATGCTCATCGCCGGGGTTCGAGTATTCGATCCCTTCCTGCCATACCACCGAATCGGGCACGGGCGGCGCAGCTTCGAGTGAGGCCGCAACGAAGGCGATCATCAGGCCGGTCAACGAGGTCAGCAGTACGTTTCGCATGAGGGTTCCTTCTGGGAGTGAAGTAAAAGGTTGGGGATTGGGAATCTGAAATCGGGAATCTGAAATTTCAGATTTGAGATTTCAGATTGAAACAATTAGCGGCGTTTGTTGCCTCGGCGCGGTTTGTCGCTGGTGTCGGGCTGGTGTTCCAGCTTGTCGAGTTCCTTCAGCTTGCGGTCCGCGTCGAAGTTTGGTGGGGGGAGCGATTCGGCGCGCTTCAGGACATCGTCGGCGGCGATGTCCGCGCGCGGATGACCCGTGCCGCGAAAGACTGGCAGGCCCTGTCGCAGCGCGATGATCTCGCGCCGCGTGCGGCCCTTGGGGGAGTCGGGCCATTTGCCGGGAAGCTCCGCGAAATCGAAGAACAGCGGGACGATTTCCTGCATGTACTTCCAATAGCCGGGGTTGTCGGTCTGCAGCACGAACAGTCCGCCGGGGATCAGCGAGCGGTGGATCAGCGCGATGAACTCGGGGGTGATCAGCCGCTTGTGAAGTTGCTTGGCGTCGTAATACGGCTGCGGGTGATAGACGTGAATCTCGGCGATGCTGTGCGGTGCGATGTAGTCGGCCAGCAGTTCGCGTCCGCCGATCACCGCGAAGCGCACGTTCTTCAGGCCGCGTTGATTGGCGCGTCGCGTGGCATAGCGGATGACCATCGGCAGCACATCGGTTGCGAAGTGGTCGACATCGTGTCGCCAGACGGCGGACGCGAGCGTCGAGCGGGCGTTGCCGCAGCCAATGTCGAGCATCACCGGTGCCGTGTGGCCGAAGATCTGCGTAAAGTCGAGCGGCCCCGGCGGCGGCAGTTTCTTGATGGCCGTGCTGGTCCATTGGTCGGGCGGCGCGATGTCGCCCGGCACGGGGACGCCAAACTCGCGTTCGATCTGTCGGCGCGGCCGTTCGAAGTGCGCGCCGAGGATGGGATGGTCCGTCATTTTTTCCTTGCTTGTCGAGGGTTGCTGACTCGTCGCTTGCCCGCCTGGTCCCGAGGCAGATTCGTCAGCGCGGTGAACTTGCCGTCTTCGGAGTCGTACGCCAACACTTCGCCGGTTTGCATTTGGTAGACCCAGGCATGCAGCGTCAATTCGCCGCGTTGCAACCGGACGGCCACGGCGGGATGCGTCTGCAGGTTTTCGATTTGAACCAAGACATGTTCGCTGACGGCCGCCGCCAGTTGGGCCTCGCCGGTCAGGTGCG
>JAYTIB010000148.1:0-15777 GCA_043732205.1 Schlesneria sp.
AATGGCGGTCCTGCACAAGATGTCGCGTTGGCTTTAGCCGACGCGGTACGACATCTTGCGTGGGTTGAAACCCACGCTACAAAGATTCACAAGCTCTGACTGTTGAGGCGCATCGTCAGCAACCTGTTTCCGCGCTCCGTCGTCAGACCGGACTGAGCGCGTAAACCCGTTCGAACGACTCTTTGGCGATCCCGCCCAGCCGCTCGGCAAGGTCTTGATAGGCCCGTCGGCGATAGTCCCACTGAAGGCTGCGCGGCACCTGTTCCAGCCAATCGCACAGGTGGACGACGCACAGATCATCAAAGTCCCGCTCGTTCAATTCGATGGTCTCCGCCGACAACCGCTGGATGATCCGGTAGGGTCCGCGTCCCGGAATCAGCCGGTCAAACGACGGCCGGTCCATCAGGCAATTGACGAACGCCAGCCGCTCGGCCCGCTCGCCAATCAGTTGCCGGATTTCGTCACGGCGGTCCAGGGGCAAACAGAACTTCTGAAACAACTGCGTGCCGTAGATCGAGTGAAACAGTCCCGCGCGGCACACATCGCGGTCACAGCCCCAGCTTTCCAGATCGCGATGGACGCCGATTAGATGAGCCAGAAAACCCTTCTCGCCGGAATGCGGAACGGAATCGGTCCCAAGGCCAACGAGGAAATCGAGCAGGCGACGATAATCGGAATCCATGACACGACGCCTCTTTCAAAAGTGATTGCCGAGTTGCCTGCGATCGGGTTCGGACTTGCAGGATGGGTGATGCCGCACGCGGCCCCGGCAGAGTCGTTTAACCCTGAGCCAACGGCGAAGGTGTCGGGTGCCAGCGCCCCAATGCATGTGCCGACAGTGCCAGCGGAGACGGACGCCTTTGCCCGCTCCGCCTTCGCCGTTGGCTCAGGGTTAAACGACTCATCTGGGTTCGACGACTCAAATGTGTCACCTTCCCCCGCGTGAGGTATCGCAACCGAGGTCTGGCTGATTCGCGACCGGCTACAACGTCTGTTCACCGGGTCTACCTGTCATCGTCTTTCTTCTTCTCCGAGTCCCCCTTCCCGCCTTCCTTGGATGCGGCGGCCTTCTTCTCGACAGCGGCCTTTTCAGCAACCCCTTTGTCGCCGTCACCCTTCTTGACGCCTTCCTGCTTCTCCCCCGGTTTCAAGCTTTCAATCGGCACATACACCTCGATCTGCACGGCAACCCGCACGTAACTTCCCGCCTTTTCGAGCACCTTCACTTTGGTTCCGGCCTTGAGCTTCCCATCAGCCGGTCGGCCCTGTGCGGGGCTTGTCGAGTAGTAGTCGGTCTCATTGCCAATAACGGCGACCCCCTGCTGTTCTTTGTCGACCTTCTTCTCTCCGTCCTTGGCTTCACCCTTGTTCACCTCGGACTTGTCGATGGACTTGGGCTTTTCTTCGTCATCGGCAAAGAGGCTCGAAGCACTGAGAACGATCAAGCCAGCGAGAGCGAGGGCCGGGGAACGCAGCATGGGAATGCTCCTTCTGTGTGGGAACGTGGAACGAAAACCTGCCTCGGGACCGTTCCGAGTTGCCGGATCAGGCTACCAGCCTGGGACGCGGCAGATTAGACAGATCGCTCAACCCGACCGATGCCTCAGACCGCCGTTGGCATCGTTCGCCCGCCACGGCTGTCATTCGGCGCTAGTGCCGCGTCACCGCTAAATCTTCGGGTTGTAGCCACGCTCGCCTAGAGCGTGGGCGAGCTACGTGTGAGCCACAATTCCCCACGGTCTGGCGACCGTGGCTACCTGAAGATTTAGCGGTGACGTGGCACTAGACCACAATTGCCTGCCTCTCAACGCTTCTGGAACAGTTCGGACGTCACGAGGTTCTCGATGACCGAGCGGAGTTGATAGTCGCCTGTCTTGCTCGCGGCGGCGATGGCTTTGATCTGCGCGGCATCGTCGATCGTCATCACGCGCCGCAAGGAGTACGTGGCGAGCTGTTCGATGAAGGCTTCGGCGAAACGATCGACGTCTTGGGCGAGCAAGTTCTTGAACTCGCTCGCGCCGTTGTAGGAACGTCCGTCGGGGAGCTTGCCGCTGGCGTTGACCGTCGGGTCGTCCCCGTTGCCGCCGGCGACTTGCTCGGTCGTTCGCCAGCGACCGATCGCGTCGAAGTTGTCGAAGGCGAAGCCGAGCGGGTCGATCTTTTGATGGCATGAGGCACACGTCGCATGCGTCGCGTGGGCTTCGAGCTGCATGCGGATCGTCGCTTTCGGCTGGTTGCTCGGAGTGGGCGCGAGCGGTTCGACGTTGGGCGGAGGCGGCGGAGGCGTGCGACCGAAGATCGCCTCGGAAACCCAGACGCCGCGATGCACCGGACGATGCCGCGTTCCATCCGATGTCAGCGAGAGAATCGAAGCGTGCGTCAGCAAGCCGCCGCGATGATCCTCGGAGCGGAGCATCACGCGCTGGAATCCAGGCGGGATCAGCCGGAACGCGCTAGCGTCCGGTTCATCGCGAGGAACAGCAGAACCGGACGCTAGCGCGTTCCGGCTGATGGGCACTCCGTAGTGCATCGCGAGGCGCGGATTCAGCATCGTCCAATCGGAGACGAGGAACTCACGCAGCGGCAGGTTCTTGGAAAACATTTCGTGGAAGTAGCCGGTCGTCTCCAGCACCAGGCTTTGTTCGAGCCACTTGTCGTAGTCGGGATAAAGGCCGGCATCGGGCGGGAACGCGCCGACGCGATGCAGTTGCAGCCACTGACGCGGGAACGATTGGGTGAACCGGTTGACCTTGGCGTCCCCCAACATGCGAGTCAATTGAGCTCGCAGCACGTCCGGGCGATGCAGCGTCCCTTGCTGTGCGAGGCCGAAAAGTTCGTCGTCGGGCGGCGAACTCCACAGGAAATACGAGAGCCGCGAGGCGAGTTCCCAATCGTTGACCGTCGCGCAACGCTGATCGGGCGAGCCTTCTTCGAGGTAATAGAAATTCTTCGAGGTCAGCACGGCGACCATCGCGGCTCGATGGGCCGAACGGAAGTTTTCGCCAGCCGCGAGTTCCCCTGCGATGATCTTCAGATAGCGATCAAGTTCCGCATCGGTCACGGGACGACGCCAGGCGCGCGTCGCAAAGCGTCGCAGGCATTCGCGCGCTTCCATCAGCCGCTGGGCGCTAGCCCCCGGTTCTTTCTCAGCGCCCGGCAACCGGACGCTAGCGCGTTCCGGCTCAGGGACCAATCCTTCGCGTTTGCGTTGATCGGCCTCGGGAATGATCGGCCCTTCGGACTCGACCCAATCGACGATCAACAGCGGGAAGATAGATTGCCCTTCATCGTTGAACAGCCGGTAAGCGGTCGGCCGAGTCGGGCGGCTGACTTTCGTGTTGACGAAGGGGAATGCGGTGACGCTCGGAGTCTGACCATCGGCCAGCATGCCGGGCGACTCGTTCATCACATTGAAGTTACCTTCGGGCAGGAACGTCTCGATCTCGATGATCGTCGGCTTGTCTTCCGGCGCGCTGACATCCAGGCCGACGACCGAGCGTTTCAATTGATGATGCCACAGCGCGAGATGCGGCAACCGGCCCTTGAACGACGGCAGCGCACTGAGCTGGATCCGAATGCGATACAAACCGGGGGCACTCGCATTCACGAGCGGCTGCCCATGTCCCGGCCAGATCGGCCAGCGGACCGGTCCCACCAAGCCTTGCTCTTGCAGCCATTTCTCCTGGCCGGTGGTGGCCTCGCGCCGGCCCTGTTGCGATTGGGGTTGCTGATCGGGAAAGGCGCGCGACAGCACCGTCTCGGCCGCTCGAAAGTAACGGTCGACATGCGACGGCGAGAGCGTCAGCAGCGAACCAATGCGATCGAAGCCATGCCAACGCGGATCTTCGTTGAACGCTCCCGGCAGATTGACGTCGAAGTAAACGCCGAGCAGGTCATAGACGGTGTGACCGTATTCCTCGCGGCTGAGCCGGTAGTGCGCGACCGGCCCGCGCCGAGCCATCCGCGCCGCTTCCCCTTCCGTGATCCGCGCCGAGAGCCAGTCGACGGCCTGTCCGAGTTCCTTGGGTTTGGGTTGCGGCTCTTTCTGCGGCGGCATCTCGCCGGAGTTCATGCGGAAGACGACTTCGCCCCAACGTTGGGCGGTGGCTTCGTCGGCGAAGTCCTTCGACAGCGTGTCGAGCCGGAATTTGCCTTCCTGCTTCTGCGCGTTGTGACAGCGCAGACAGTAAGTCTGAAAGAACGGCTGCACGCTCTTGTCGAACGTGGGCGACACTTCATCGGCCCGCACTGTTGAAGCAGCGATGACCAGCATCAGAACATGTTGGGCGACTCGGTATTTCATAAAACTGGTCTCAGATCCTTTCCCACACATCGTTCTGCCCCCATCGTTCTGCCAAATCCGGAGGGTGGCAGAACGATGGGGGCAGAACGATGAAGACTCCGCTGCTGATGTCAGGGCAGACTCAAGACGGCCGATCGCTTCTGCTCTTCAATCGTCTTCACTCGTTCTTCCGACGGCATGGTCACGAAAATCCATTCGTGGCACTTCACGCGCACTGTTCGACCCGGACGATAGCCGTCGAGTAATTCGGTGAACTTCAGGCGAACCTGAATGCCGCTGCTGCCGGGCGGCGGGCTTTCCGTTGTGGTTTCTTTCCACTCGATCACTTGGCCGATCTTCTTGTCGCTGCGGTGAAACCACGTCCGCAGCGACTTCTCGGCCACGGCCACACCGAAGCCTTTTTCTTGAGTCGCTTTCAACTCGGCATACAGTGACGGGTCCATGCCGCCGAACAACGTGAGAGTGACGGTCCCGCCACCGAAGTCGTTGTCTTCGACCGAGTCGATCCAGCCCGAAAGCCAACGTTGCTTCTGATACTTCACATGCCGGCGACGCTGGAGATCGGTCGCGAACTTCCGGCTGTCGTCATCGAGCCAGATCTCCGAGACCTTGAATTCCTTGTCCCGCCAACCGGGCGACCAGCCGAGATTGAACTGCACGACCTGCTCCGGCGCGATGTCCTTCAGATCAACCAGTGTGCGGCCTCTCCAGACCTTCGTGATGTCATCAATGTCGAAGGTGTACGGCGTGTTGATGCCGTCATGAATCAGCCGCGGGGCGCTAGCCCCCGGTTCGAGTTGAACACCATCTGGCGACAACCGGACGCTAGCGCGTTCCGGCTGATGAACAACGGGTGCGACGTTGATTTTGCCTTTGTTCGTGTCGATCGACACGACTTTCCAACTCTGCCCGCGACGTTGGTAGAAACTGAAATCGTCTTCCAAGGAGATTGCGTGGTTGTGTTTGAGTTGATATCGCTCCATGTCCTTCGGCAGCGGCGGGATCGTGGCTTCCTCGCCGACCGGCGGCACGTGGAAGTAGCCATGCACGTGCGTGCCGAGCGGGATGTCCCGCAACTCGGCGGGAGCCCCGTTGAACGAGATCACTCCATACGGCAGCATCGCGAAGTAATGCAGCGGCCCGCTGTGATAGCGATCATGAGGCTCGTTGCCATCCAGCCGCAAGCCGCCGCGGCGATTGGCCGGGTCGATGACGACCAGTTCGCCCGCGAGGTACGTGCCGGAGTTCGGTGGCGGAAATGTGCCGGGTTGCAGGACCGGATCTTTCGCGTCCTGAGCGGAGACAAACGAGCCGAAGGGACTCGTCACGCAGACCGTGAAGAGCAGAGCCGTCAGCAGTCGATGAAGTTGCGTCATGGGAGTGGTTCGATCCAAGGAAGCGGCAGGGCCTCGCCGGATTCTGCCATGAACCGAACCAAGCTCTCAAGGCCGCTCGCTGGAGTATCGGCTCCAGTGCCCGCCGCCAACCGTAGATTTTGACTCCGCGTTCGTCGACAATCCCACCCGCATCGCGACACGACATCACCTGCTTTTCCACGGAGACCCCATTCATGAGCATCCGAATTCCCCTCGCCGCGTTCCTCGTTGTTGCCGTGTCCGCGTCCGCGCAGGCGCAGGACAAATACCGCGTCTACCTCGGCACATACACCGGCCCGATGAGCAAGGGGATCTACCAGTGCGAACTGAATCTCAAGGACGGTTCACTGTCCGCGGCGACGCTGGCCGGCGAAACGAGCAGCCCGTCCTTCATCGCGTTTCATCCGAGCAAGAAGTTCGTCTATGCGGTCAACGAAGGGGACGCGACAGTCAGCGCGTTCTCCATCGACGACAAGACGGGCAGCCTGACGTTTCTCAATTCGCAGCCGTCGCAGGGCGGGGCACCGTGCCATCTGGTCGTTGATCCGACCGGCAAGAATGTTCTCGCCGCGAACTACTCCGGTGGAAGCTGCATCTGCATTCCGATCGCGGCCGACGGCAAGCTCGGCCCGGCGTCGTCGTTCCAGCAGCATGTCGCTCCGCGGAAGAACGGGCATTCGATCCACGTCGACAAGGCCAACAAGTTCGCCCTCTGTTGCGACCTGGGCCAGGACAAGGTGGTCATCTACGCCTTCGATGCCGCCAAGGGGACGCTGACTCCGCACGGCGCGTTCGACACGCCGAAGGGAGCCGGGCCGCGGCATTTCGCCTGGCATCCCGACGGCAAGACCGCGTTCATCAACGGCGAGTCCGACCTGACGATCATCCGCTGCGACTACGACGCGGACAAAGGCGTCCTGACGCAGAAGCAAGTGCTGTCGACGCTGCCGAAGGACGTCGTTCGCAAGGGGGGCAGCACCGCCGAGACCGTCGTGCATCCTTCGGGCAAGTTCGTCTACGTCTCCAACCGCGACCCGTACAACTCGATCGCGATCTTCTCGATCGACCCGCAGACGCGCGAACTGAAATCGGTCGGCCATCAGGGCGCGGGCGTCAAGACGCCGCGCAACTTCGCCATTGAGCCGACCGGTCAATACATGCTGGTGGCGAACCAATCGGGCGGCAACGTGATTGTGTTCCGCATCAACCCATCGACCGGCGAACTGACGCCGACCGAGTCGAGTGTGCAGGTCGCCAGCCCGGTGTGCGTGCGGTTCATGGAACTGAAGTAACGGATTTCCGACGACACTGGAAACCGGTCACACGCCGGAGAGGATCCCTCTCCGGCCACCATCGAAATCGGAACCTATCAACCTGTTGAAAATGGACGTGGAGCACGTTTTCAACGTGCTCTGGTGGGAAGAAAACGGGCACGCTGGCCGCGTACGCCACGTTTTCCAACAGGCTGTCACGGGCGCGGCTCGCATTGACTTCACGTGGGCGAAAGCATTTCTCACTTCGGACCAAGCTCATCCAGCCGCTTTTCCAACTTCTCAACCCGCTGTTCCAAATCGCGGAGTTTGCTTTTGCCGAACAGCGATTTCAGGCCCTCGTCGGCACCCGTGAGGCTGACGAAGATCAGCCATGCCACACCCAGGCAGACGGCCCACATGACGATGCTTGAAGGATCCATTTTGATTTCCGTGTGATTTTGGATTGCGCCTGACGACTGAAAGACGATCCGAAAAGAAACGGCTTGTTTTCAGGGTGCCACTCGGCGTTTCTCCAGGGCGTGCCAGCCAGGACCGCGCTGTTCGGTCCTCAGAGACCGATGGGATGCTTATGTCGGCCGGCCTTCGGTGGCACGGTGCGCGTGAGTTCGAGAACGCCGCCGTAGGGGTTGCCGCTCCCGGGACTCGGAACTTGAGCGCCAATGGAAAGCGACCAATGCTTCGGCAGCAGGATGACCACCCCGATCACGCCCAGGCCGATGGTGTTTTGACCCGAAATGTAATCGGCCATGAAGTGGACCTTCTCCTCGATGATGGGGATCTCGGTCCCCAGCATGAACCCGAACCGGTTCGGATCGCCGGCATAATACCGGTTGCCATAGTAGCCGCCGACATAGAACTTGGAATCGCGGAGTTCCGGCACTTCCAGCGAAGCGACCACCCAATCGAAGGTTACAAAGTGCTGTTTGGTCGCATCGTCGTTGAGGTTCCGTCCGACTTGCCCGCCGATGGCCATGTGGAAGTTCTCAGTCAGTTCAAAGCTTTTCTGCGCATTCAACAGGAGATCCTGGCTGACGACGACCTGTTGGTTGAATGTTGTGATGGGTATCGGAATGATCGTGCCGTCGAATAAATTCACACCGACTTCCCAACCGTGGCCCAGCCCATAGTCGAGGGTGATGGAGGTTTGCAGAACCGTGTTGATGTTGAGCTGTTGTTGAAAGAAGAGTTCATCCGGAGTCGTAATGCGGCCCGACGGCACGTTGAACAAATTCTGCTGCGCCGCACAGGGGATCGGTGCGACTCCCCACGCGCAGAACACCATGAAACATAGCCCAGCCAGCCGGCGTCCGCGTTGCAGCCAACGTGTGATGCGGTGAATCATGATGCAGGGAACTTGCGAGTGCGGAAGAGTAGACGCCGCCGAGAGATGGATTTGTAATCGCTTCCACCTGATGGGGCGAGACCAATTTGGGAGCGGATGGCTGACACGCCACCTACGCCGGGTGCCGCGCCGTTGCAGACAACGCCGACGCCACAGAGGTGTCTCCGCAATCGACTTTACGGACAGGCGATGAATGACACTGTCATCGTCTGCCGTCAGAAGGTCACGTCGCGGTTTGCTGTTCTGTCAACAGATCGAGGTAGCGGTTGGTCAGCTTCTCGGCGACGCTGTTGGTTTTCAGGCGCTGCCGCAGGTTGGCGAAGTCGACACAGTCCATCTCCTGATCCTGGTCGAAGCACGAGAACACGACTTCGGTCGGCTTCTTGGTGGCGGGGTCGACGTGCTGTTGCAGGCACTGGCCGCAGACCTCCTTCATCATGCACTGCATCATCGAGTTGATCGACGCGATGCCGATGTGACCCGCTTTGAGATACGGCTGCAACACCGTGTGGCGGGCTTCGGCGACAGCGGCCATCATGCGGTCCGAGCCGATGGCGATGACGCGGTCGACTTCGTGCAGCGAGATCATCCCCTGGCCGGGAATCTCGCCTTTGGCATAGGCCAGAATGGACTGCACGATGTTCCCGACGAACGACATGTCGTGGGACCGGCGCGGCGCGATCGCATCGCCCGCGTCTACCGACCAGACGACTTGATCCGTGGCCTCTTCGATGGCGTGCTGGAGGAAGATGTCGTCGTGGCGGCGGTAGCCGGCGAAGTAGATCACGCGCGAGCCCCGTTCGCGCAGCGCCTTGCCGATGGAGAACAGCACCGCGTTCCCCAGTCCGCCGCCGGCCAGCAGCACCGTTTCGCCGGCGGGCGTTGCGCTCGGTGTGCCGGTCGGTCCCATCACGACGACAGGCTCACCCGGTTTAAGCACGGCGCACAGCCGCGAGCTGACACCCATCTCAAGCACGATCATGCTCAGCAGATCGCGTTCGACATCGACCCACGCACCGGTCAGCGCGATCCCTTCCATTGTCAGCCGCATGCCGTCGACCAGCGGCGCGCGTGATTCATAGTTTTGCAGGCGGTAGAACTGGCCGGGCTTGAATCGCCGCGCCGCATACCGGGCCTTCACGATCACTTCGATGATCTTCGGGTTGTGCCGTTTGACTTCGACGACACGCGGAATGAGCTCCTCGTCGAGACGGCTCGTCAGCTTTTCAAACTGTTCCAACGCGACGTCGCCTCCCGCTTCAGCGTGGCTGATTTCCTTGGCGAACAGCCGGGCGACCTGGTGAACGCCGTGCTTGGCCGACGCCATCGCCTTCACCACGTTGCCGGCGAAGTCGGGATGGTTGTCTCCATAGAACGAGACGAACCGGCCGTCGTTCTCGTATGACATGAAGAACGCTTCGCGCGACCCCTGTTGAACCGCTTCCAGTTTCCAACCGTCGCCGTCCGCGACCAGCTTGTGCTTTTGGAAGAACTTGCCGTCGGCGTCGAGTTGGAATGTCCCCGGAGCCTCGCGTTCGCAGACCGTGTTGGGAGTCGTCCCCGCCGCGTAACAGACGGCCCGCGCGGGGAGCGTGACTTCCTGACCGTCCGCGCGTTTGAATTTCAGCGCGGCGACGGCGTTGTAGTTGTCGGCGATCGCTTCCGTGGGGACGAGGTTCTCGATGAAGCGGATTCCCTCTTCCAGCGCCTTGGCGACTTCTTCGTGATTCAACCGATAGGCCGGGGAATCGACCATCCGCTTGCGGTAGGCGATCGAGACGCCGCCCCACGAATCGCACAGCGCGGCGAGGTTCGGCAGTCGTCCGTCGCGCCGCGCGGATTCGCGCTCGTCACGCACGGCGCGGCCGTGATCCAAGAACGTTTGCAGGATCTCTTTCTCTTCCGGATCGCACATCCCCCAGACGCTCTGTTCGCCGAACTCCGTGCTCAGTTTCTCGAACTGGTTCAGCGTCTTCTCGACTTGAACCGGATAGTACGCGAGCATCTCGGTGGCCGTGTCGATCGCGGTCAGGCCGCCACCGATGACGATGCCCGGTAGTCTCACTTGCAGGTTGGCCAGCGTCGACTTCTTGAAGGCACCGGTCAGTTGCAGGGCCATCAGGAAATCACTGGCGGTCCGGATGCCCCGCAGAATGTGGTTCTTCATCGGGATGATGGTCGGCTTCCCGGCACCGGTCGCCAGCGCGACATGACGGAAGCCGAGATCCCACGCATCGTCGATGGTGAGCGTCCCGCCGAACCGCACGCCGCCGAAGAACCGCACGTTCCGGCGGCGCAGCAGCGTCAGGTACATCACGGCGAGAAACGTCTTGTCCCAGCGCACGGTGATTCCGTATTCCGACACGCCGCCGAATCCCGCCAGGATTCGTTCGTCGAGTTCCTGTTTCAGCGTCGAGAAATCGCTGATCGGTTTGGCCACCGGCCGGCCGCGGCCCGTGAGCGAATCCGAGATCGGTTCGAGTTTCAAGCCGTCGATCCCGACGACACCGAAGCCCTCGTTGGCCAGGAAGTGAGCCAGCGTGTATCCCGCCGGTCCCAAGCCAACGACCATGACGTCGACTCCGTTGTACGGCAGCGCGCAGGGTCGCTGATGATTGAGCGGATTGAACCGGGTCAGCAGGCTGTAGACTTCGAACCCGAACGGAAGCCCCAGCACGTCGCTGACGATCCCCGTTTCCGCCTGCGGGATGTTGACGGGGTCTTGTTTCTGAAAGATGCAGCCCTTCATGCAGTCGTTGCAGATCCGGTGTCCCGTGCCGGGGCACATCGGGTTGTCGAGCATGATCATGGCCAGTGCCGCGATCGCCGCGCCGCGCTTGCGCAACGCGTGCATTTCCGAAATGCGTTCGTCGAGCGGACAGCCCGCCAGCGAAATTCCCAGCGGATTGCGCAGCAGGCCACCGGACTTGTCCTTGAGTCCGTGCGCACACGAATCCTTTTCCCGCGGATGACAGATGATGCAGTAGTCGATCTCGCGCAGGTACTCCTTGCGACTCATCCGCGGATCGGTCAGCTTGAAGCCGTCGCGCAGGCGGCGGTGTTCCAACGGTCCGACGATCGTCTCCGGTAGATCCTCACGCGGCCGTTCGATCTGCACGAGTTGCTCGTAGTCCAGTGTGGCCGGTCGCTGGAACGAGACCCAGCCCTTTACCTGCCGGCGTCGCTCGTCCGTCGCGTTGACCTGCACACACCAGTCGCCACACACCGCCAGCGCGTGCTTCACATTGTCAGCCAGTGTCGCTTCGGTGCGGTGGGCGCAGATCCGTTCGGCCAGCGCCAGCTTCGACTCATCGATCACAGCACCCGCGTCGGTGGCTGCCGCCCATGTTTTCTCGCAGTGCAACAACGTCAGCACCGTCTCGGCAAAGCGGATTTCCGGATCGCCGAACGAGGGGACCGGTTCGATGAGGCGCTGAACTTCGTCGTCGAGCGACTGGTATGTGGCGTCGTCGCCGACCACCTTGCCGAAGTGCTTGAAGACGCGGGTCTTCAAGAAGTCGCTTTTGAATTGGAAGATCTTCTCGTAGTTCAGCGTTTCGTCGGACAGTCGATCGACATCGGCCTGAATGTCGAACAACCGCGCGATGAAGTCGCCGACGACTGCGGCCACTTCGATGAGCACTTCCGCAGTCTGGGGCTTGGGCAGCGACGGATCGGCCGTCATCGCGAATCGCGCCGCCAGCTCCGGATCACGGTCGGCGGCGAACGTCCAGAATGCCTCGTGCAGGTCGCGCAGCCGGCGCGGTTCATAGAGGTCCGCAAACGTGAATCCGGCAATTCCAAGCGCAAAATCGTCCCTGACGGCGTCGTACACGTTGCGGCTCCTGAGATGTTATCGTCCAATGGGCCAGCGCTTGGCAGGTCGAGATTCTGGTTGCCTCGGGGCACACCGTCAAGGCACCTCCCACGCGCGTCACAGGGCCATTGCCCTTTTCAATGTAGGGTGGGACCAGCTCGCTTCGAGCGCCGGCCCACCATCAGGAAACATCGAGAATTACTGGTGGGCCGGCGCGGCGAAGCGCCGCTGGTCCCACCCTACATCTTGCTCAGATTCAAAACAACATTGGCCCTGGCGCGCGTCACGCACGGGTCGGACGACGACCATGAGGAATCCTTCAGTCCGGGAATTGTGAGGCCGTTCAATGTCCGGGATTCTCTTTGCGGATGTCAGAATTCTCGACTGCACGGGGGCGGACCCCTATCCGGGTGAGGTGCTTGTCGAGGGGGAACGAATCACCGCCATCGCCCGTGACGGACAACGTCTGCCGCGCGAGAACGTCGACGTCATCGAAGGAAACGGTGCGACGCTGATGCCCGGCCTGATCGAATCGCATGCGCACCTGAGCATCGACAACGCGTCGGATCTCGCGCAGGTCGGCATGATTCCTCCCGAAGAGACGACGTTGATCGCGGTGCGCAACGCGCGGCTGTATCTCGACTGCGGCATCACCAGTTGCCTCAGCGCCGCCGCGGCCAAGCCGCGCGTGGATATCGTCATCCGCAACGCGATCAACAAGGGCGAGATCCCCGGCCCGCGCTTGCTGGCGGCCAGTCCGTGGCTGACGGTCACCGGTGGGCTGGGCGACATGCGCACGCTCCACAATCCCCACGCCACCTCGATGGCGATCACGGTCGACGGGCCGGAGAACTACCGCCGTGTGACGCGCGAATTGATCCGCGAAGGGGTCGACATCATCAAGCTGATCATCTCCGGAGACGCGTTTGTCCCGCATGCCCCATCGCACGCGACCGTCATGAGCGAAGCGGAGGTCGCCGCCGCCGCGGAAGTGGTCCACGCGCACGGCAAGCGGATGAGCGCGCATGCGCGCAGCGCCGAGTCGGTCAAGCTCGCGGTCCGTCACGGTGTGAAGGTGATCTATCACGCCAACTTCGCCGACGACGAGGCACTCGATCTGCTCGAAGCGAACAAGGACTGGGTGTTTGTCAGCCCAAACATCGGCTTCACGGCGACGGCGGCCTACGAGGGAGAGAAGTGGTTCACCGAACAGCAGGTTCTGGAATTCGGCTTCCGCGAAGAACTGGCGGGTGCGGCCCGCGGTCTGAAGGAACTGAAGAAGCGCGGCATCCGCATCCTGGGGGGCGGCGACTACGGCTTCTTCGTGACCCCGCACGGCCAGAACGCCCGCGATCTCGAACATCTCGTGCGCTACTGCGACTTCACGCCGATGGAAGCACTGCTGTCGATGACCAAGCACGGCGGCGCCGCGATGGACCTGCCCAACGATCTGGGCCAGATCCGCGAACGATTCCTGGCCGACCTGCTGCTCGTGTCCGGAGACCCGCTCGCCGATCCGCAGGTGCTCCTCAACCAAAGCAACCTGCTCGCCGTCATGAAGAACGGCCAGTTTCACCGGCGGCCGGATACCAACAACGCTCCGAGCTTGTGAGTCTTTGTGGCGTGGGTTTCAACCCACGCCAGATGTCGTACCGCGTCGGCTAAAGCCAACGCTACTCCGTCCGGAGTTGACGGACGGATTGGAAATCCGTCCTACGGGTCGATCATTTCCTGCCGACTGCCCGAGAAACCACGTCACGAAACTTGACTCAATGGTCCACGTTTCGAACTCGAAGGAATCCAAACATGCAGAACCAACAAATCGCCGTGTTGTTCGAGGAATTGGCCGACCTGCTCGAGATTCAGGGGGCGAATGCGTTCCGGGTGCGGGCCTATCGCAATGCGGCCCGCACGTTGGAAAACTTGTCAGAGTCGGCGGCGGACATCCTCGCGACGACGGGACGGAGCCTGACCGACCTAGAGGGAATCGGGAAGGATCTGGCCGCCAAGATCGAGACGATTGTTCGGACCGGTGTTCTGCCGCAACTCGACGAATTGCGGGCTGAGATTCCGGTCGGTGTCTCGGAGATGCTGCGCATTCCGGGGCTGGGGCCGAAGAAGGTTGCGGCACTATTTCATGAGCTTGGCGTCAAGACGTTGCTGGATCTGAAGGCGGCGTGCGAATCGGGCAAGGTCGCGGAGCTGAAGGGATTCGGCGCGAAGACCGCTCAAACAATCCTCGACGGCATCCAGCATGTCGAAGAGGCGGGACACCGGGTGCTGATCTCGATCGCCACTGCCTCGGCCGAAGAGATCATCGCGGACCTGCGGCAACTCGCCGCGGTCTCGCAGGTGTCGGTGGCGGGAAGCTGCCGGCGGCGGAAGGAGACGTGCGGTGATCTGGACGTGCTGGCAGTCGCGGCCGATTCCGGCGAAGTGATGGACCGGCTGGCCGCGCATCCGCTCGTCGAGAAAGTGCTCGCCCGCGGAGAGACCAAGCAGCGGGTCCGGCTGAGCAGCCGGATCGAGCTGGACCTGCGTGTCGTCCCGGCCGAATCGTATGGCGCGGCGATGCAGTACTTCACCGGTTCGAAGGAGCACAACATTGTCATCCGCCGCCGCGCGATCGAACGCGGGTTGAAGGTCAACGAGTACGGCGTGTTCCGCGATGAAGAGTACATCGCTGGCCGAACCGAAGAGGATGTCTACGCCGCGGTCGGGCTGCCGTGGATTCCCCCGGAACTGCGTGAGAATCGCGGTGAGATCGAACTGGCCGAACAGGGACATCTTCCGAAGTTGATCGAAGTCGCGGACATCCAGGGTGACCTGCACATGCACACCACCGCGACCGACGGCGCGGCCACGATCTTGGAAATGGCCGAAGCCGCGAAGGCCCGCGGCCTGAAGTACATCGCCATCACCGATCACTCGAAGCGAGTCACGATGGCCAACGGCCTGGATGCGACGCGGCTGCGTCAGCACTGGCGGAACATCGAGCAGGCGCGCGGACAGATCTCGGGCATTGAGATCCTGCGGGGGATTGAATGCGACATCCTCGAAGACGCGACGCTGGACCTGGACGACGAAGTTCTGGGCGAGGCCGACTGGGTGATCGCCGTGCTGCACTACGGATTGAGGCAGCCGCGCGATCAGATCATGCAGCGGCTGCTCAACGCGATCCGCAATCCCCACGTCGACGTCATCGGTCATCCCTCCGGCCGACTGATCGGCAGCCGTCCCCCGGCCGACATCGATTACACGACGTTCCTGAAAGCCGCCGCCGATCACGGCGTGATGCTGGAGATCAACGCGAGTCCCACACGGCTGGACCTCGACGACATCCAGGCGGCGGCGGCCAAAGCGCTGGGAATCCCGATCGTCATCGACACCGACTCGCATTCGACCAACGGCTTCGAAGCGCTGAAGTATGGTGTCGGCCAAGCCCGCCGCGCGGGCCTGACCAAGACCGACGTCGCCAACACGCGGCCCTGGGATTCGTTCCAAAAGCTGCTCAAGCGGCGGCGGTGATCAACGGGAAGTCCCGGCTGCTGGGCGGTGGGGCAATGGTACTTATATTGCTCGCGGGCATGAATGAGATGTTTTCGTTTAACCGCGTGGGCATCGCCCCGCGTGTTTTGAGCGTGAATCACCGCTCACGCGCGGGG
>JAYTIB010000149.1:0-6138 GCA_043732205.1 Schlesneria sp.
TGAACCGCGTGTTGATTGACTCTGTGGGCGAGCGGCAGATGAATGCCCCCCCAAATACAAGCACGAAGCGCAAGCGAGTGTGTCTGAAAACAGACTCGCTTGCGCTTCGTGCTTGTACATCTATTCCTGTTGCTCGTCTTACAAACGCGGGTTAGCTCTCACTCCGCCAGTTTGATCTTCACCATGACCGAGCCGCTGTTGTCGGCGATCGACTTCCATTCGTCGCGGCAGCGCAGGAAGAGGTTGCCTTCACCGGGCGCTTCCCATTCACAGGTCGCTCCCAGCTCAAACGGCTCGGAAAGCTGGTAGTCCTCGAACAGGATTCCGACCAATTTCCCCTGGCCCTCCTCGTCGCCATCGGCTGTCAGTTTCTTTCCGGACTTGATCAGTCCCCATTCGCCGGTCGTCGTGATTGACAGCTTGTCGCCCGCCTTGACCGCGACCCGGGCCGGTTGCCAACCGCGCATGGCGTCGATCTTCACCTGGACCGACCCGGTCCCCTTCAGCCGTTGGAACTTGGCCTTCCAATCCCAACTGCACAGGTCCGCCCGATAGCCCTGGTCCAAGTGCTTGAGAAAGAAGTTGTATTCGAAGGTGATCTCCTTGGCCATCGGCCCGTAGACCGCTTCGAAGCTCGCCTGTTGGTCGTTCAGCAGTGCCAGGCCGAGCGGTTTGAAGCGGGGCGCGTAGTTGGGATTCGCGGCCAGCAGATGGCAGAGCGCCCACCGCCACGAGTAGTTCTGCCAACTGTCGCCCGTCTGTTGTCCCACCGCCACGATCTCGGTCAGCTCCTTGGGTTCCTGCGACTTGAGATACTTCAGCACTCCGTCGTGAATGTTGACGGCCTCTTCCTTTTCCTTCCAATACTGGCCCAGTTCCGCCATCCCCTCGGAGTACCATGTCGGACCGACCCGGCCGAACGATTGATGGCAGTAGGCGTGAACCGCCTCATGCTGCGGCGTTCCCCGGTCGGCGACGGCCCACACGACCGACTTGGCACCGGTGACCTGGCGTTGTCCGGCTCCGTTGCGTTGAAACGAAGTCACACTCAGCGTGATGCCGCCACCCGATTCGATGCTGGCGATCGCATCGGCATCGATCGAACCGGGAGGCCAGTTAGCCTGCTGTTTGACGACGTTCATCTCGATGACCTGCGAGTTGGGTTTTCCGAAGTACTTGGCGACGAGAACCAGCATGGTCTCGAGCCGGGTCAGCAGCTCGCGGGCTTCGTCTGGTGCCAAGTCGGTGTGCAGCACGAAATTCTTCGAGGCATAGTCGCGCACGCCGGGCGTGACGGGGACGTCCTTGCCGCGCGGCGCGGTCTTCGTCTTTCCTGTCGACGTCTTCTCTTTGGCGCTCCCCTGCGCTTCAGCCATGCGCGGCGCGACGAGGCTTGCGGACAGGACCATCCCCAGCAGGACGGCGATGCTGATCGAATGAACTCGACGGCGACACATCAGGACTCTCCGAAACGGAACTGAGACGGACCGCCAGCATACCCGAACTGTCCTTGATGAAAACACCACACTGCCGACGGTGTTGGTTATCGACCGAATACTCGCCCGCCCCGGATTGTGTTATACCTGACGCGGGGAAAGTGACACATTCGAGTCGTTTAACCCTGAGCCAACGGCGAAGGCGGAGCGGGCAGAAGCGTCCATCTCCGCTGGCACGGTTGGCACACACATCGGGCCGCTGGCACCCGACATCTTCGCCGTTGGCTCAGGGTTAAACGACTCAGCTTGGGCCGCGCGCGGAATGGTCGTCACGTGAAACGGAACTTCACACGGAATCGATTCGATGACCGACGTACTAATCAAAGAAGCCGAGCGCCTGGCGGATGCCGCCGCCATTCCCATCATCGGTGGCGCAGAGACCAAACTTTCGGCGGCCCCCGGCGAACGGGTCTGGGTGGGATTTGATCTGGGCGGCACCAAGATGAACGCGGTGCTGTACGACCGCAATTTTGACATTCTCGCCCGGCGGAAGAAGAAGACCCGCGGCGCGGATGGCGCGGCGGCGGGTGTCGAACGGATTCGTTCCACCATCGAGAAGCTGCTCGAAGAGGGTGGTCTCGACCGGGCGAGACTCGGCGGAATCGGAGTCGGCTGTCCGGGGCCGCTCGATCTGGACGAGGGAGTGATCCTGGCCGCCCCGAATCTTGGTTGGAAGGACGTCCCCCTCAAGAATGTCCTCGAGAAGGAGTTTGGCTGCCCGGTCTGGATCTGCAACGATGTCGATGCCGGTGTGTACGGCGAGTACCGCTTCGGGGCCGCAATCGGAGCGAGAACGGCGCTCGGTGTCTTTCCCGGAACGGGCATCGGCGGCGGGATGGTCTACGAGGGAAAGATCTTTCGCGGCAGAAAATCCAGTTGCCTGGAGATCGGCCACATCCCCGTGGTGGCCGACGGTGCCGTCTGCGGCTGTGGCTGCCGCGGCTGTTTGGAAACGGTCGCCAGTCGTCTGGCACTCTCGGCCGAGATCGCGAAGGCCGCGTACCGCGGACAGGCGCCGCACATTCTGCGCGTGGCCGGGACCGATCTGGCCAACATCCGCAGCGGCACGATTCAGGAGGCGATCGAGGCGGGGGACAGCGTGGTCGAAGAGATCATGCGCGACGGCGCGAAGTACCTCGGGATCGCATTGGCTGGGGCCGTCAACCTGCTGGCTCCCGATGTGATCATCCTCGGCGGTGGCCTGGTCGAAGCGATGCCGACGCTGTACGTGGACGAGGTGGCGAAGTCGCTGGCGAAACACGTGATGCCGTCGTATCTGAAGTCCTACGAATTGAAGGTCGCCAAACTGGGTGACGATGCGGGAGTGCTGGGGGCCGCCGCCTGGACCCGTCACTGTGTCGAGGTCTAACAGACAGTTGAGAAATGTAGGACGGGAATAAGCTTACAAGCACGCAGCGCAAGCGAGTGAGTTTTCCGACACACTTGCTTGCGCATCGTGCTTGTAGGCCGGTAAACTTTCGCTTGCCGCTCGCCTAACATCGCTTCCAATCCCACGTCGCAGGGCACGCCACTCCACTCATGATCGCCGATACCGCCAACCCGACGTCTTCGCGCACTGCCGCGACCCGAACTGCCGCCGTGATCGATGTGGGGACCACGTCGATTCGCATGGCCATCGCCGACATTGATGATGCCGGCAGCGTCCGGTTGTTGTCATCGCTGTCGCAGGCGGTGGCGCTCGGCAAGGACACATTCACGCGCGGTTCCATCGAGAAGAGCACGATCGAAGAATGCGTGCGGGTGCTGAAGAGTTACAAGCGTGTCCTCGCCGAATACGGCATCGACCGGCCGGATCAGGTGCGCGTGGTCGCGACGAGCGCCGTGCGCGAGGCGCTCAACAGGCTGTCGTTTTTGGACCGCATCTACACGGCGACCGGAACCCAGGTCATTCCGATCGACGAGGCCGAAGTCAACCGGGTGACGTACCTCGGCGTGCAGCCGCTGCTCAAGCTCGACCCGGAACTGGCGGCGGCCCGAACGGTCATCACCGAAGTCGGCGGCGGCAGCACCGAACTTTTGCAGGTGCAGAACGCCGACGTCCTGTTCGCGCACACGTATCGTCTGGGTTCGCTGCGCATGCACCAGACGCTGGAAAGCTACCACGCTTCGCAGGCCGCCACGCGGCGGTTGATGGAAACGCAGATTCAACGGGTCATCGACCAGATCCTGCAGCAGGTGCCGACCGGTCAGTCGCAGGAAATGGTGGTCCTGGGGGGCGACATGCGCTTCGCCGCCCAGCAACTGGTCCCCGACTGGAACCCCGATCACCTGACGCGGATTCCCCTGATCGAGTTGGAAACACTGACCAACACGGTGTTGTCGCTGAATGAGGACAAGCTCGTACACAAGTACCACATCACGTTTCCCGACGCGGGAACGCTGGGGCCGGCGCTGCTGGCCTACGTGATGCTCGCGAAGGCGTTTCAACTGAAGCAGGTGATCGTGTCGAGCATCAACCTGCGCGACGGGTTGCTGAAGCAGATGGCCACGCGCGGCGGCTGGAACGAGGACTTTAGCAACCAGGTGATCCGCTCGGCGCTCGATCTGGGGCGCAAGTTCGACTTCGACGAACCACACGCGCGGCAGGTGTCGAAGCTGTGCAAGATCCTCTTTCAGGGACTGCGCGATGAACACCAACTGGACCCGCGGTACGAACTGTTGCTGCGCGTCGCGGCGCTGCTGCACGAGATCGGGCTCTATATCAGCACCGGTGCCTACCATAAGCACTCGATGTACCTGATCCAGAACAGTGAGTTGTTCGGGCTGAGCCGTTCAGATGTGCAACTGGTGTCGTTGACCGCGCGCTACCACCGCCGGGCGTCACCCAAGCCGGCACACACCGTCTTCACGGCGCTCAGCCGGGACCAGCGCATCGCGGTGGTGAAGATGGCCGCGATGCTGCGCGTGGCCGACGCCCTCGAAGCGTCGCACGCCCAGCGCCTGCACGAACTGCGGTTCTCGCGCGAGAGCGGCCGGCTGGTGATCTCAATCCCGCAGGTCGAAGATCTGAGTCTGGAACAACTCGCCCTCAAGCAATCGGGCTCGCTGTTCGAAGAGACGTTCGGGATGCCGGTGCTGCTGAGGAAGATGCGATAGCGCCTTTGGAGTGCGGAGATTCATCTCCGCTTTCCTTTCTTCGTTGCAGTCACGGGTAGTGGCCCCGCGGTTCCCAACGCAGCCCAAGGCTGACGACCATGCTTCAGAGGATTCTTCAGCCCGGAGGGCGGCAGATGTTAGCCCACGGCGCAAGCCGTGGGAGATCGGGCGCAGCGTGCATTCAGCCCGGAGGGCGACACATTGAAGGAAAGCCGAAGTTTCATCAAAGTGTCGCTTTCCGGGCTAATGCGGTTTCTTCGCCACTCAACCCACGGCTCGCGCCGTGGGCTACGATCTGCCGCCCTCCGGGCTAAAACCATCACGACTGCTGTCAGGTCAACGCCGTGGGTTTGACGATGTCTCGCGGAACAGATCGACTCCCGCATGGACGGTTCGAGAAAGGAAAGCGGCAATCAAATTGCCGCAGTCCAAGTCGTCACGGACCCGCGTTCTTCGGCTTCACCAGCGACCGCAGCGTCTTCACCGGCACACACGACTTGAACACCATCTGCGGATCGGCGATGTCGGCGGCGGGTTCGAGATTTCCGCCCGGTTCGCGTTTGTCGGCGAGCTTCTCGCCGGCAACGCGACGGGGTCGGCCGCGGGCGTCGGGGCCGCCGGCGTACAGCGTGTACGTCCGGCTGACCTGGCCGACCACGTTGCCGCACTCATCGAGCACCGGACCGCCGCTGGAACCCTGACCGAAGTCGGCGGTGGTGTTCAGCCAGACCGTTCCCTCGTGATCCTTCTCGTAGTTCGCCAGCAGGCCGCTCGACAGGAAGTAGAAGCTGTCACCGGGATGTCCCAGCACGCGGACCCGTGTTCCCGGCGGGGCTTCGCCGGCCAGCGGCAATGGCTTCGTGTGGCTCGCCTCGATTCGAAACAGGCAGGTGTCGGCCTTCAGGTTGACGGCCAGCAGTTCCCGCACGGGGTAGACCTTTCGGTGGACGTCCATCACCACGACGGCATCCGCTTCGTCCTCGTTGTCGAACACGTGGGCACTCGTCGTCAGCACACCGTCGCGGGTGACGGCGAACGCGGTTGCGAGCGATGTCTGCCATTCGTCCGTGTCCTCGATCTTGTACAGACTGCACACGATGAAGACGCTCTCACAGGCGCGGCGGTACAGGTCGCGATCCGAAACCGCCTCGTCCGCCGGCTCGGGGAGTTCCAGTTCGACGGACCGGCGCTCCAACTGTTTGCGGAGTTCGACGTCCCCTTTCGTCCTGCCGGCCTTGTGCAGCCGTGATCCGGCCATCGTCAATTTGTCGAGCACTTCGGCGGTGTTAAAGACCGGGAAGGAAGGGCTCGTTTCCTCCGCGGCGACCACGGGCGACTCCTGCGCCACCGCGGTCTCCACCGGGGGGATCGCAGAACTGAAGCGAATCGCGACCCCGGCCGCCAACAGCAGCACGGCCAGACAAAACAGCGATCGTCGCATGGCTCCTCCCGTTTCGTCACCAACCCACACACGGTCCCGTCGGCGGAGCGACGGGACTACAGTAGTCCCGTGGATCCGCCGACG
>JAYTIB010000150.1:0-6131 GCA_043732205.1 Schlesneria sp.
CGAGGATTTCATCAACCAGGGGAGACATGCGATCCTCGGTCGGGGGTTGACGTCTCGTTGAACTGGTAGCCTGGACTATTCAAGACTTGAACCACGAAATACTCGAAAGACACGAAAGTCAGGAGGTTGAGTCGAATGTCATGAAAAACACTGTGTCGTTGCACGCACGCACTGACATGTAACGCATCCTGTCTCACCGTATTCCTTGCGTGCGTTTCGTGTATTTCGTGGTGAATAATCCAGGATGGGGCAGACGCCGCGTCGCTCCAAACGATCACCTTTGTTACCGCCGAATCTGCCGGTGCGGAGTCTACAGCGACGCGAGCAGTTCCTGCATCTCGGCGGCGGCGTGGTCGTCGCCGGTTCGGCGAGCCGCCTGGATTCCAGCGGTCAAGACTTGGCGGGCGGCGTCGGGTTCGCCGCTCTCGGCCAGGATTTGACCGCGGCGAAAGAATGCGGGGACGTGGTCCGGGAACCGGTCGTTCATGTCGGCCAGTCGTTGCAGTCCGGCCGGGCGATCCTCCTTGGCCGTTTCGAGCGCCAGGGCGTAGTTCAAGAACAGGTCATTCGGCTCGGCGGCGAGCATTTCTTCCAGCTTGATTCGTCGGGACACGATGTGACTTTCGAAAATAATGGACGGCAGGCCCGCGATTTTCAGCCAAGCGACGCGGTGAGTCTACCCGCGATGTCACGGCCCCGCGCGTCAGATTGGTTGTCGACGGAACGCGTCGGACGATTCCCCCGCGGCGCGGCGACAAACGCTCATGTTCGGGCAATTCGGACGCTCGCCAAAGTCCGCGGCCCATTCGCCGGATGCCCGTCACTGGCTTGCGGTTCGAACGGCATTACGAAATGTCACGGCGAACTTCGGAAACGACGAAATCCGTTTCGCACCGGCCACACAATCCTACCCAGACTGTCGGTTGGTCGGGTTAGGCAGGTTATGCGTCATTCGAGCGGCCCGTTTCAAGCGCCCTGCGTCAAATCGACGATTCAAAGCCTTGCGGAGCCGGGATGGATTCTCTCCGAAGCAGCGAAGGAATGTGGCAAGCGCGAAGTCCGTACACCCTTTGATCGAACCTGAGCGGCCCACGAGTAGACCTTCCCCATGACACAGCGGCATCAGTCCATTGGTTTCTGGAGCGTCGTGATCCTGTTGACAGGAGCCGCGGCCCAGGCGGCGTCACCCCGCGACACTCCCGAAGTTTGCGCGGTGCGGCGCACCATCTCCTCGGTGGGCAACATCCACACCGAGAAGTCCGCCACATCCAATCCCCAGAACAACATCTTCTCCTCCGAAAAGGGGCGCAAGATCAACGGGATGGGGACCGGAATCGTCGTCGACGAACGGGGATACCTGGTCACCAATTATCACGTCATCGCCGACGTCGACACCATTCGCGTCGACTTCCACGACAAGAGCAGCTATCTGGCGCGGCGGATCAATGTCGACCGCGAGAACGATCTGGCTCTGATCAAGATCGACCCCCTGCATCCGCTCAAGGTGATGCCCAGCGGCACGTCCTCAGACCTGATGCTGTGTGAGAAAGTCATCGCCATCGGCAACGCCTTCGGATACCAGAGCACGGTCACCGTCGGATACATCAGCTCGCTGGGGCGCGACGTCGATGCGAACGACACCCAGTCCTACCGCAACCTGATCCAGACCGACGCCGCGATCAATCCCGGCAACAGCGGCGGTCCCCTGGTCAACCTGATGGGCGAAGTGATCGGCATCAACGTCGCCATCCGCGCCCAGGCCCAGAAGATCGGTTTCGCCATCCCCATCGACGAAGCCCGCAAGTCGATCGCCCGGCTGATGAGTGTCGAGCAAATCGACCACACATACCACGGACTGATCGCCAAGGACGTGAAGTCGGGCGAGACGCGGATGATGGTTGTCGACGGGGTTCACGCCGACAGTCCGGCGGCTCTGGCGGGACTGAAGAGCGGCGATGTCATCGTCAAGGCGGGGCATGTCGACGTGACCGACTGCGTGGATTGGGAACGGGCCTTCCTTGGTCGGCCAATTGGCGACAAGATCGAGATCAGTCTGAAGCGGAACGAGAAGCTCGAATCGGCGTCGCTCTCCCTGGCGGCCTACACCGGCGGCCGGATCTCGGTCAACCCGGAGGTGGCGGTCAATCCGCGACAGACGGCCACTGCCGAAGAGGATCGCTACTGGCAACAGTTGGGTGTGAAACTCTCCATGCTCCCGGCCTCGCAGAAGGCTCTGGTTGGACCCAAGTATCGCGGTGGCATGCGTGTCACCGAAGTTCGGCCCGACGGCCCGGCCGCGGCGAACGGAATTCAAAAGAGTGACATTCTGGTCGGCTTGGACAAGTGGGAAACCCTGTCACCGGACAACGTGACGTGGATCCTGAATCAACAACAACCTCAGTTGAGCGACGGCCAGGTCTCGATGAAGTTCTATGTGATTCGCGGCCAGGAAACCCGCTACGGTTATCTGGCGGTCTCCCTGCCACCCCGCATCGCCGCGACGCCGTGATACTCGCGAGCAAGAGTGAAGACCGAGAACCGCTCGGACGTCCCATGATGTCCGGGCGGTTTCGCCATTCGTGCTCCGCTGCCAGCGCGGTAGTCCACGAGTCGCGATCCAACTTTCGTTTAACCCGGAGCCATCGGCGATGGCGGCGAGTGCCACCGATCGGAATGCGTTCCACCCACTCCGAGACTGATACAATCCCGTCCGCGTCATCCCGTCGCCGATGGCTCCGGGTTAAACGAGCGGCAGGAACCGGCATACAAGCACGCTGCGCAAGCGAGTGAGTTTTCGGACACACTCGCTTGCGCTGCGTGCTTGTAGGCAGAATAACTCTGATCTGCCGTTCGCCTTAAACGACGGCATCAATGTCGCTTGCCGCCGTTCAAACCGTTGGCATCGTGATTTCGGTTGGAACCGTCAGACCCGACTCGTTACGAATGGGACAGTGTCGTGGACCGACCCGAGTTCGCTCTGATCGATTGGATACGCAGCCGCGTCGTCGATCGCGCTCCGGTCATCGTCGGCATTGGTGACGATGCCGCCGTGCTTCGCTCCGACTTTGGCCGCGACTGGCTGGTGGCGACGGACATGCTGATGGAAGGGGTTGATTTCACATTTCCTCCGGCCACGCCCGGCCTGGTCGGCCGGAAGGCACTGGCGGTCAACCTCAGCGACATCGCAGCGATGGGGGGACGTCCGACGGCCGCGTTCGTGTCGGTGGCGCTGCCGATCGGGCGCGGAATCGATTTTGCCCGCGATCTGCATGCGGGACTGCTCGATCTGGCCGATCAATACGGAGTCATCCTGGCGGGTGGCGACACCAACAGTTGGGACGGTCCATTGGTCATCAATGTGGCGGTCGTCGGTGAACCATTTGGAGCACGCTCCATCACGCGCGACGGAGCGAAGCCGGGGGACTGGATCTTCGTCACCGGCTCGCTGGGTGGCAGCATCGCCGGCCATCACCTGACGTTTGAACCGCGCGTCCGCGAAGCGAAGCTGCTGACGGAGTTCGTCGACGTGCATGCGATGATCGACGTCAGCGACGGACTGGCGGCCGACCTGCACCACATCCTGAAACAAAGCCGGATGGGAGCGATCGTGGACGCGGCCGCGATCCCAATCAGTCCGGCCGCCCGTCAGTCCAATGACAACCGTGACCCGCTGCAACACGCGCTGTCGGACGGCGAAGACTTCGAGTTGATCTTCACTGTCTCGGCGGATGACGGCCGTCGGTTGGTCGCGGAATGGCGCGATCCGACTCCGGTCAGTCACATCGGCGAAATCACGGCGGAACCGGGCTGCTGGTTGCGGCGCGGCCCCGAACGATTGGAACCGCTGCCGCCGCTCGGTTGGTCCCACGCACTGGCAGACTGACGCGCCGGGACGTCGTTACGGCCTCGTTCACTGGGGGGCCGTGCGGCAAGAACGTCAGAGAGTTGCCCGCCGCGAAGCGATCGTTGTCTGTCCATTCCCGTTCAACAGCCCGCCGCATTCGCGCTCCTTTTGATTCGCGCGGAAATCGTTTTGGTCCGCGCGAATCAAAGGGAGCGCGAATGAGATGGCGAAGTCGTGATACTCGGCCGTGGCAGGGTGACACGGCTCGCGTCGCGACACGCCATGCGACTCTCGAAAGTGGAAAATGCACGGAAGCTCAGCGTCATCCGCTGGCTTCAACCTCGCCAGTGTCATGATGCGCTACGGCTTCGGCATCTTGTCCTTCATCAGCGCCTCGAACTTGGCGATCCACTTTTCCGGTTCGTCTTCGAAGGCCGCTTTGCAGCCCGAGCAGCAGACCCAGTAGGACTTCCCCTTGTAGGCGACCGAGATCGTGCCGAGTCCCTGTGAGATGACGCAGGTCTTCTCGCCGTAGTCGGTGTCGCTCATCGCGAACGATGTTCCCTCGCGCTGGGTGTTGACCGTATCAACCCGCAGGAACTTGCCGGAGCCCCGCTTGCGATCCACTTCCAAGATGTACCGGTTGTTTTCCTGCTGATTGAACACGACGCGCCATTGCTCGCCGTCGGCATCCGGTTCTGGTTCCGTCAGTTCGAGCTTGTACGTCCGCTGCAGTTTCTTGTCGTCACCGAGCACGTCCTGCACATCCTGTGAAAACTTTCCACGGAAGACCCGCTTCTTGCTGTCTCCATCGGTGGCGGTGAATTCAAACACCTGCGTGGCGGGGAAGAACGTCAGGCGACCTTCGCGAATGTACTGGCCCTTCTCGGACGTGATCCGCAGGGACGGTTGCTTGGGGTCCGTCTTCAGATCCCACGCCCAGTTCGGTGCATCAATGACTGCCTTGCGCGACGTGCCGTTCCAGTTCCCGATCAGGATCTGCAACGGTTTGAGGGCCGCGCGCGCCGATTCCACCCGCTCGCCGTTGTCGGCCGCGGATGTGTTCCCGGCCGATCCCGTCGCACTGATCTCGACCGGCTTGATCGCCTTGCGTTTCTGCTTGCCGTCGGTGTCTCCGGCCCCCTGTTTGTTTCCAGCAGCACCCGCCTTGTCACCTCCGGCGGATGACTGTGGTGTTGCCGACGATTTGCCACAGCCGACGACAGTCGCCGTGGCCACCAACAACAGACCGGTCCAGATCGCGCATCGATTCATCCGCAGGGCTCCTCATGAATCAGTCCACCAATTGAAGGCGGGAGTATAGCACGGATGTTCCCTCGCCCGCCAAGCGTGTCGACGCCGAGTTCGTTCGCCGGGTGCCGCCGTGAATTAGTGGTGTTCGAAAACAGTTCGACAGCCCTCGTCATTCGCGCTCCTTTTGATTCGCGAGGAAACGGATTTGGTCCGCGCGAATCAAAAGGAGCGCGAATGAGAAGGCGAAGTCGTGGCACGAAAGCCGAGGCCACGAGGCACCGCTCGCGTTTCGACACAACGAGCTTGTGAGTTATTGTGGCGTGGGTTTCAACCCACGTAAGAAGTCGTACCGCGTCGGCTAAAGCCAACGCTACATCTTGTGGCGGACCGCCATTGAACTTGAAAGACTCACAAGCTCAACGAGTGACTCTCGGAAGCAGAGATCGCATTGCCCCTGACCTGGGACCGATTCGCGGTTCAGAATCGCCAGCCCAGTCCGGCGACCGGACCTTGGAAGTTGATGGAACCGATCTGGAAGAAGTCGTAGCCCGCGAAGGCTTCGACCGGCCCCAGCATGACTCCGGCGGTGGTTCGGTTGTGGAACAGCGAGCCTCCGCCGACGCGCCCGATGTCGAAGACGGTCGAGACCGTCCACGGCTTGCGGGGGAACCAGTCGAAGCCGTATGTGAAATTGAACCCGGCCTCGGCCGCGCCATGATCGGCCAGCCAGTTCACACCGACTCCGGCGCGAAACTGCACTCGTTCGCTCTCGGCGAATCGGAAGACCAGGTTGGCGTCGCCGGTCCAGAGGTGGTTGGTTCCAGTCGAACCCGGTTCGACCCAGTAGTTGGATTCCGTGTCGATGCCGAACCGTGATGCCGACTCCAGAACCAGTCGGCCGCCGTACCGGTCGATGTTGTCGGTCTCCTGGATGCTGAACGCCTGCAGCGTGCCCGTCCAGTCGTGAGTTGAACCGTCGTACTCGGTGGCTTTGACCAGCGACCCCGGCAGGTCGTCGACATAGGGCCAGTCC
>JAYTIB010000151.1:0-2286 GCA_043732205.1 Schlesneria sp.
TGAAACCCGCGTGTGGATGATCAGTCACAGGTTAGAGCGTGTGAATCTTTCAAGTTCAATGGCGGTGCGCCAAAAGATGTAGCGTTGGCTTTAGCCGACGCGGTGCGACACCTTACGTGGGTTGAAACCCACGCCACAAAGTCTCACAAGCTCTGAGGGATTTCGGCAAGCACTTCGTCCGCCGCGCGGCAGCCGTGGTCGAACGCCTCTTCGAAGAGTGCGATGCCGCTGAGATCGGTGTTGGCGAAATGAATGCGGCCGTCGGGGCGGGATGCTTCAACCCGCTGCCGGCTGGTGATGAAGCCGGGCTTCGGCCGGATCATGGCGTGGCCCCAGCGAAAGATGTCGAGCCGCGAGGTCAGGCGGCGGATGTCGGTGCCTGCGTCAACACCGGCCGGGGTCTCGTCAGCAACCGCGTCGGTTCCGTCCGTGGCATGGCTTGCATTTCTCAACGCGGCCACGATACGGTATTGCCCACTTCGCCATTCTGGATCGAAGCAGTCTGTGCTCTCTGGCACAGCAACAATGTTGTCGCGATGATCACAACGCGTCTGTCAACAATTCATTGCTGCACTCGTCACCCCACTCTCTAGGGAACACTGATCATGGTCTTGTTCAATTGACTCGGCCGGTTGGCGTCTGGCTTGTTCAAGTTGGCGAAACGGGGGGGGGTTGGAGCGAGACGCAGCCCGCGGACACGCCGTCGCGTGAGAAACTGCTCGCACGTCGCGGCGATTGAACGGCTGGAAGACAAGCGGTTGCTGAATGCGATCATGGTCTTCGATGACAGCTACCAACTCGCACAGCAGTCGCCGCTGGCCGCGCCGTCCATCGTGCTGGAGGTGCTGGGCAATGACTCCAGCGCGGCGGGTGGGCTGACGATCACGTCGGTGCAACCGCCCCTGCATGGATCGGTGACGATTCAGCACGACTTGATGTCCGCGATGATGGGGCTGCCCCCGGCTCCCGACACGCTGCTGTTGACTCCCGCCTACGGCTTCACCGGGACGGAGACATTCACATACACCGTCACGGACGCGAACGGCGATCAGGCGACCGCCACCGTCACGCTGACGGTTCCGCCCGCCCCGAACGATCCGCCGCAGGTGACGAGCCTGCATCTCGTCAATGACACGGGGACGGCGGGCGATCAGATCACGGGCGATCCCACCGTGACGGCGATGCTGACCGACGACGGGTTCAACGCGTCCGGCAACGGCATGTCAATGAGTGATTCGACGTACGCCGTGCAGATCGATCTCGGCGGCGACGGTTCGATTGAGCAGACGCTGATGCCCAACTGGGATCACACGTTCAACTACGCCCCGAGTTCGTACGGCCTGAGCGACGGCCCGGTGACAATCCAGGCCCGCGCGGTCGAGACGGTTTCGAACGGCCCGACGTTGTACGGTGACTGGCAGACGCTGACCTTCACGTACCAGGCTCCGGCCAGCGGGGCGGGTTCGACATCCGGCACGGGCAACGGACCGTCCGGGACATCGACGAGCGGCACCGGGTCGACCGGCGGATCTGGTTCGACGAGCGGCACCAGTTCGACCGGCGGATCTGGTTCGTCGGGGAGTGGATCAACCGGCTCATCGAGTGGTTCGACATCGGGCACATCGGGTTCGACATCGGGTTCGACCTCGGGCACGTCGTTCTGGGAGACACCGGCGGGGATCTCGATTCTCGCCGCGGTCAATTCCGCGAACGCGACCTACCAACAGGCGCTCACCGACGCGGCGGCCACGGATGCGGGCAGCAATCAGACGGCGGAGAACACTTTCAACAGTGCTGTGACGGATGCGGTCAACGCGGAACACACCAGCGACCAAGCGGCCGAGACCCTCCTGAACAACGGTATCGCGGAGGCGGACTCGGCCGAGCAGTCCGCCGATCAACTCGCGCAGTCCGACGACTACACCGCGGAACTGTTGGCAGGCAACGCCGAGACCGCGGCCGATCAAACGGCCGATGGCGATTTCACCACAGCCGAACAGGGGGCGCGGGCCATTCAGACTGCCGCTGACCAAACCGCGTTGGCCGCCTACAATGCCGCGAAGCAATTGGCCACCGACGCCAAGAACGCGGCCAGCGCGGTGACCGCCGATACCGTGAACGGCGTCATGACCGCCGCCGAGCAGGCGTATCAGTCGGCCATTCAGGCGGCATCGCAGGCATACTCGAGCGCGATGATGAATTACATGTCCGGCGGATCAACGTCGCCCACCACCACGCCGTTTGATGCGGCGGGCGATGCGACGTATCAGTCCGCCCTCGCCGACG
>JAYTIB010000152.1:0-2282 GCA_043732205.1 Schlesneria sp.
GCTCCGCCCCGGTTGCTGTTCGGGACCGACATCGCGAACACTCTCGCCCTCAAGCAGGCGGTCTACCGCGACGACCTGGTGGCCGGACGATTTCTCTCCCTGGAGGATCGCGGGACGTTCAACTGCATCGTCAGCCAGTCGATCGCGAAGGCGCTTCACAAGGGGGTCGGTGACAGGATGCGCGTCGATGCGTTTGACCTGACCATCGTCGGCATCTACCACTGCGATTCGCTGCTGCTCGACGTGGCCATCGTGCTGGACACCGCCGCCGTCCGAAAGATCTCGAAGATCGAGGAGCGGTTCATCACGTCGATCTACTTCGAGCCTGATGGCACGGTTCCCAATGCCGAGTTGATTGAAACCATTCAAGCGCTGTTCCGCGGGCGAAACGCGGGGCCGGCGAATCGATTGGACGCGCTGGCCAGTGGCGGCCCCGTCGATCTGCTCAACGTTGCGGCGACTTTGTTGCAGTCGAACCCCTCCCCGAAAGCGGACTCCGCAAACGGCGATTCGGCCGCGGCGAAGGAAGAGGCGTTGGAGATCCGGTCGGCGAGTGATTGGGGGGCGAAGGTCAAGGAACTGACCAGTGATCTGGACATCTTCCTGTGGATGATGACGGGGATCGGCGTGGTGATCGCGCTGCTGAGCATTCTGAACACGATGCTGATGAGTGTCGCCGAACGGATGATCGAGTTTGGCGTGCTCAAGGCGAACGGCTGGTCGGCATGGGACATCCTGCGGCTGATCACGTGGGAGAGCGCGCTGCTGGGCATTGTTGGCGGTGCCAGCGGCTGCCTGCTCGGCTGGGGAGTCGTCCAGTTGACGAACTGGCTGATGCCGACGAAGGTCCACATGTACGCCAGCCCCTCACTGCTGTTATTCAGCCTGGGATTCAGCACGGTGCTCGGAGTGGTCGGCGGACTGTACCCGGCCTGGTGGGCCGTGCGGATGTCGCCGATGGAAGCGATCCGGCGCGGGTAGGGGACAAGCATTAGGAGCTGTGCATCTTTTACTTCCGAGAGTTCACCAGGACTTCCTCGGCGTTCATATTTCTGCCTCTCTTTTTCTGTCTCCACGTCTTGTCGGAGCAGGAAGAAGGAGACAGAAAGAGAGAGGCAGAAAGATCATTGAGTCTCATCGGCCACTCTCGGACGCTCGAAACGCACAGATCCTTACGCTGCGACTTGAGGTTGGCCTGTGATGTCGCGGGTATGGGAAGTAAGCTGACCGAGGAACGTGTCACCGCAGCGTCAGTTTTGACCACGGCGGTCAACGAGTGGAACGGAGACGACTCATGAACGAGAAGGCCGAGTTGTTGCAGCGCATCACGATGGAAGATGGCAAATGCGGGGGGCGTCCCTGTATTCGTGGAACGCGGATGCGAGTCGTTGACATTCTGGAATTGCTCAGCGCGGGAGCCAGCGTTGAGGAAATCCTCAACGACTACCCCGGCTTGGAACGCGATGACGTTCTCGCCTCGCTCGAATACGCCGCCCGGCAAACGGACCATGTGGTACTGCAAACGGCATGAAGTATCTCGTCGACAACCAATTGCCGCCCGCGTTGGCCCGGCACCTCCGATCAAGTGGATTGGAGTGTGACCACGTTGCGGACCACGGACTCGACGGGAGCGATGATCGCACAATCTGGCGATTCGCAGGCGGGAATGATTTCGCGATCATCAGCAAGGACGAGGATTTTCTCGACCTGTCGACCGCCGATCCCGCGGGGCCTCCGTTCGTGTGGGTCCGTTTGGGGAATTGCCGCACACCAACGTTGCTGTCCGCGTTCGACCGGGTGTTACCGCAACTGATCGAGGCCTTGGAAGCCGGTCAGAAAGTTGTGGAGATTCGATGACCGGCACCGCGCCAACAGGTTGATTAGGCGAACGGCAAGAGTTGACGTACCCAACCAGGGTTCAAAGAAGACGAAGAGGGAACCACGAATCTCCCGAATAGCACGAATCTGAAACGCGAGAGGCGAAGGCGGCGGACCTCGTTGTTCCACACGTTCTTCGCTCATCTCCTTCCGCTTCAGATTCGTGTCATTCGTGAGATTCGTGGTTCTGTTCCTGTCACTACGGCGAACGGTAAGAGTTGACGTACCTGGCCCCCATCGGGTCAGCCATCAGTTGCCGTTCGCCTAACTGCCGTAGCACGGGGCAAATGAGAGTCATCCACGGAGACCGCCCACGGTTCGGCTACTGCACTGCCGGCATCCCCACGACCGGCAGCGGATCGCGCGGCGGGCGTTCGTCGTCATCCGGAGCCATCTTGTCGAGC
>JAYTIB010000153.1:0-2281 GCA_043732205.1 Schlesneria sp.
CCAAGGAGGAGGGGTTTGTCCAACTGTTCGACGGCAAGTCGTTTGATGGTTGGAAGATCAATGAAAAAAAGGAGAGTTGGAAAATTGTCGATGGAGCCATCGTGGCCAACGGGCCGCGCAGCCACCTCTTCTATGTCGGTGACGACAAACCGTTCGTCAACTTTGAATTGCGAGTCGATGTGAAGACTGAAACCGAAGCGAACGGCGGCATCTACTTCCACTCGAAGTTCCAGGACGAGGGCTGGCCCAAGTACGGCTTCGAGGCGCAGGTCAACAACAGTCCCGTTGGAAAGAAGGATCCCAAGAAGACCGGCAGCCTGTACGCCGTGAAGGATGTGCTCGAACTCCACGTCAAGGACGGCGAGTGGTACACCGAGACCGTGATCGTGAAGGGGAAGAACGTCGTCATCAAGATCAACGACAAGGTCGTCACGGACTATACCGAGCCGGACGACAAGAAGGCGGGCGAGGATTTCACCCGCAAGCTCGACAAGGGGACATTCGCATTGCAGGCCCACGATCCGGGCAGCACCGTTCACTTCAAGAACATTCGCGTGAAGCGGCTCGATTGAAGTCCGCTGTGCGGCCTCGCGTCAAACGGGGCGCTGCCGGTCAATCGCCGTTGCCGTTCAGACGGCGGTGTCATCGGTGGCCGATTTCGTGAGGAATCGGCCACCGCTCATGAACATCCCGTTGTCGCACGGAACGCACCATTCGATCGCGACGCGATAGACATATTCGCGCGCTTCGCTGGCCATTTTGACGGTCACGTCACCGGTGGCAATGCTGCCGCGGTGCAGCAGACCGATCCCGAACCGGCTGATTTCCCGCGTCACGGCCGAAACCGAGTTTCCGCGCTGTGTCGTCACTTCCGCCGGAACGGTCAGTTCGATCCGTTCATTGTTTCGCAGGTTGGTTCCGTCGACCTTTTCGATGCTCTCGAGTACAGCCCGCAGATCGTGCAGGCTGGGGCGGCTCCAAGGATCGGGCGTCTTCATGGTGGCTCCGGCAGGAAATGGGCATCACAGAGGATGCGGTTCATGCCGAAAACCTACGTCATATTTTCCGCGCAGGCGGCATCGAAGACGAAAATCGGAGCGGCAAGACGCAAACCGCGTGAGTGATTGGACCGGTGTGGTCGCACAGGCGGCCCGACTGTGATTTCGTCGCGAAACACGCGCAGGCGAGCCGCGAACCCCTCGTTTTTTTCACCGGCTGATGGCGACGCTGGCGAGTGTCACCCAAACGTCTTTCGCAGCCGTTCGCGATGGTAGTGCAATCGTTCCTCGGGGGTCATCTTCGCGAAGTCCGGTTTGTCCGACGATGGCTGAGTCGTCGGCACGTCCTTCGTCGGCGTGATGGAGGGAATCACGACCGCTCCTTTCGCCGATTTGGGTGCCGGCGCTGGGATGCTGACCGTGGTGCCGCTGCCGCCATAGCTCATGACGTTCGTTTGCAGGGTGAGATCCTGCTCAAGCGGCCGATGCGGGGGAATGCCGAGTTTGTTCAGGACCGAGTGATACGCGCGGACCGCCTCTTCCGGTTCGATCACTCCGTCGGCGATCAGACGCAGGAACTCGATGAACGCGAGTTGGTCTTCAGCACTGTTGATCTTGCGGCCGAAGAGCGCGGCGCGGCCTCCGTATTTTTGGGCTTGGTAAAGAAGCTGGAAGGCATCGAGCGTCGTGCCCGCCGTGCCGCCGAGGACTCCCACAATCAGATGCGGGTCGTACCGGACCAGTTCCTCCATCGCTCGGGGTCCGTGGTAGACGATCTTCAGGAAGACCGGTCGGCCGGCCTGCGGGACACCGGCGAGTGTCCGGGCGATCAGGTCGTTGATGAAACCGGGAAGCTTGTCCGCGGTAACCGCTTCCGGACGATTCGGGTCAAAAACTTCCAAGAAGTGCCGGAATCCCTTGCGCTCGGCCTCTTCGCGAAATTCCTTGTACCGCTGCAGCGTCTCCAGATCGCGGGTCTGATCGTTGTTGAAGGTGACCGAGTACAGGCCCAGGTTCGCGCCGATGCGCCGTTCGTCGGTGGAGCAGTCGAGGTGTCCGCATTGCATGTGGTCGATGTGGGCCGTGCGAAACGGACGGGCCGGTTCCGTGTGAACCCGTCCGCCGCGGGGCAGATGCACATCCGTGGCATCATTGGCCCGCGCGGCCGGGGTGATGGGCGAGTTCTCGAACAGGCGTTCCTGCACGGCCAGTTGCTGACAGGTGCTGGCCGACATCAGGACGATGTCGACGATCCCCTGGTCGATCACCTGCCGGATCTGTTC
>JAYTIB010000154.1:0-15685 GCA_043732205.1 Schlesneria sp.
GAACGGCTGCGCGAGCTTGTTTCGCAGACCCCGTTCCGACGTCTCCCGGTTGGAGCCCTGCCCAATGGGATCGTGTTTCCGCCCGAACTGGCGGTGAAGATCGAATACGTGCCGCAGACGCGCCGTCTCCGCTGGAAGGCCGCCGACCTGATGACGGTCGACGATCGCGACAAACTGATCGCGCTCAGCGACGACCCGCAATATGCGGCCGCAGTGCGCGGTCTGTCTGACCAGTTGCGGATCGGCGTGACCACCGTCGACATCCTCACCGTCGCCACGAATCTGACGCAGGCCGAGATCCAGGAACGGGCGCTCACCCTGGCCTACTACGAGGAGATCGACCAGTACAAATTCTTCCTCGGTCTGCCAATCGACATGCAGATCTCCATCGACAACTCCATGCTGAAGCCGTTCGAACTGACCGACCCGCGGCTGATTGAAACCGAATCGGACATCATCGGATTCATCAAGCGGACGGTGGCCCTGGACGAGGGCAATCCCCCGCTTGCGGAAGCGCGATCCTTGGTCGAAGGATTCCAAGACTTGGTCTCCAAGGTGGGCAAATACGGCATTGAGATCCTGGCGGACGACTTTCGCCGCGTCCAAGCCAACACGCCCCGCCGTCTCTCGAAGTTGATCAGCGACGAATCGCGGGACTTGGTGAGCCGCACTCTGGAACGCGATGCCATCATCTTTGCGAGCGTCCGCGCCGACTTCCGGGAGATCGCTCAACTCGTCGATCGCCTGTCAGGCCAGTTGTCCGCGGACGAAGTTCCCCAAAAGGTTCGCGTCGAGGCGCTCGCCGCCATCAAGGATGCACGGGAAGACCTGCTGGTCGCCGTGCAAAACCTCCGAGTCCTGCAAGTCGGACAACGCGCCGAACTGATCACGGTCGAAGACTTCCACATGGACGTTGACGAGGCCGTGGCCATCGCGTTGGAAAACCGTCTGGACCTGATGAACGCGCGTGCCCGTGTCATGGATTCCCGCCGAAACATGGAAGTGGCGGCCAATCGTCTGGAAGCGGTGCTGAATGTCGTCGCGCAGGGAAATCTCAACACCCCGCCCACGGGCAATCATCCACTCGACTTCCGCGGAGCCAACAGCACGTTTCAGTTTGGCCTGCAAATGACCGCTCCGCTCGATCAGATGCAGGTCCGCAACCTGTACCGCGGTTCGCTCGTTTCCTACCAGCAGGCGCGACGCGCGTACATGCTGCTCGAGGATCAGGTCAAGTACGACATTCGCACCAGTTGGCGACAGTTGCAGGTGAATCGTCAGAATCTTGAGACCAGCCGGAAGAACCTGCGCCAAGCGGCACTTCAGTTTGACATTAACGTCGCAAACAACCTCAATCCGAGAGCACAAGGGCAGGGAGGCGGAGGAGGCGGTGGCGCTGCTGCGGGTGGGGGCGGTGGAGCCCAGGGTGGCACGAACTTGGGAAACTCCAGCGGCTTGAACATCAACAACGCACTGGGCGCGTTGGTCAGGGCTCAGAACGCCTTGATCCAATACTGGACCTCGTACGAGCGCAACAGGATTAACATTTACCGGGATATGGATATCATGCAGATCGACGAGCGCGGCCTCTGGATCGATCCGGTTTACCAGAACCTCGGGGGCCGCGCACCCACCTTCAGCGATGAGCAGCCCGCCAATGTCACTCCCGCAGAGCCTTCCGCATTCAACCCCCCACGATTCCCCAACGGCGAAGACTCCGGAGCCGGCGTCGTCCGACTCGTTCGCGGGTCGCAAACTCGGCCGGCACAAATCGCCGTGGACACGGCGGATCGTCCTGCTGTTGCTGCTGGTCGGAATCCTCGTTGGTGGCGTGGCCGGCTGGCCGCAGATCCAGGCGCGCCTGCTGCCCGAGAAGAATGAGACCGTCGGTCTGATCACGGACGCCTGCAAGATCGGTCCGTTCGAAATCACCGTGACCGAACGCGGCACGCTCGACAGCATGAAGAATGCCGTCCTGTCGAGCAAAGTCGAAGGCGCGACGAACATCATCTCGATCGTCCCGGAAGGGACCACCGTCAGTGCCGGGGAAGTGGTCTGCGAACTCGACGCATCCTCGCTGACGGACAAGGAGACGGCCCAGGAAATCCTCGTCGTCAAAGCCAGGGCGATGCTCGAACAGGCCACCGAGGATCTGGCCATCCAGAAGACGCAGAACGACAGCGACGTGGCCGCCACCCAATTGAAATTCGATCTCGCAGAGCTCGACCTCGAAAAGTTTCTGAAGGGGGATCTGGTTCAGCAGGTCGAGGATCTTCAGGCGGCCGTCAAGCTGGCCGACGAAACACTGAGCCGGACGCGGGAAAGCTGCAAGTACATCCGCGAGATGACTCAGAAGGGCTACAAGAACCAGAACGATCTGGAATCGGAAGAACTGGTGCTGCAGCGCAACGAGTTGGACAAGAAGTCCGCCGAGACCAAGTTGCGGGCGTTCAAGGACTTCACCCAGAAACGAACGCTGAAGGAACTCGAAGCCAACTCGCAGGAGTTCTCCCGCGAGATCGAACGGACCGACCGCAAGGGAAAGGCGGCCCTGGCCCAGAAGAACGCCGAGGTCGAGTCGTGCCGGTTGACGCTGGAGGTGGAGGCGAAAAAACTCGAACGCCTGAAAGACCAAATCGCGGCCTGCAAGATCCGGGCCTCGCAGGACGGCCAGGTGGTCTATGCCAACGTCAAGGACGGACGCTCCTCCGACCAGATCGTGATCATGGAGGGGGCCAGTGTCCGCGAACGGCAGGCGATCATCAATCTGCCCGACTTGGACAACATGAAGGTCAACGCGCGCATCCACGAATCGCGGATCTCGCTGGTGCAAAACGGCCAGAAGGTCTCCGTGAAGGTGGACGCGTTCCCCGGTGAGATCTTCAACGGGGTTGTCGACATGGTCGCCTCCGTCCCGAGTTCCACCGGCGGTTTCTCCCGCGATTTCAAGGAGTACGACGCCGCGGTCAAGATCGTCGATGACGCTGAGAAAGTGAACAAGCTGCGTCCCGGTCTGACTGCCAGCGTGGAAATCCTGGTCGAGCGCCGCGCCGACGTGATGCAGGTTCCCGTGCAATCGGTCGTGACCGTCGGCAATCGCCAGTTCGTGTTCGTCGCCAAGGACCGGCACGTCACAACCGTCGAAATCAAGGTCGGCAAGAGCAACGAACGGATGCTCGAAATCATTCCGGCAACCGATGCCAAGAAGACGGACGCCGGTTTGAAGGTCGGGGACGAAGTGGTGATGAACCCGCGATCCCATTTCAAGAAGGAGATCGACGCGCTCGAATCCGAAGTCGCCAAGGAACAGGCCGCCTTGCGGGCCAAGGTGGCCGAAGCCTCGCCAACGCAATCGGCCGCACCGGCGGTCAAGCCTGATCGTCCGGCGACCGGACCTGGAACGAATGGACCCGGAGCGGGCGCTTCCGGGCCGGGAACTCCGGGCGCGGGCGGACCTCCCGCTGGCGGAAGCCGTCCTGATCCTGCCGTGCGTTTCAAGGAATTGGACAAGGACGGCGACGGGAAACTAACGAAGGAAGAAGTGGCGGATGACCGCATGGCGGCGCGGTTCGACTCCATGGATTCCAATGGTGATGGCGTGGTGACTCTCGATGAAATGAAGGCCGCGTCGGCAAGATTCCGCGCCGGCGGCGGAGCTGGTGGTGAACCACGTCCACCGGCGAATTGACGGGGCCGAGTGGCTCTCGACCACAATGCCGGATGTTGGCGCTCGACTGGTGAACGCCGCGAGCCAACGCCGATGAGCGAGTTCATGAACACGTCGAGCGCGATTTCATCGTGCTCGAAACTTGAAGAAACGCGGCACGTTGGAATCGTGCCCCACGATCTTGCAACTGGCTGTCAGGCGAGCGGCAGGAATTGGCATACAAGCACGCAGCGCAAGCGAGTGAGTTTTCAGGCACACTCGCTTGCGCATCGTGCTTGTCTGTGGGAAAACATTCATCTGCCGCTCGCCTTAACACCGCCAGAAAACCGCCGTCGGAAACAAGCCAACTTGCGGGATCGAAACAGCGTCCCCCTTTCTCAAGGCGAATGCCCGGATGCACGCAGCACGACTGATCGACCTCACCAAGTTCTACTACCTTGGTGACAATGTGGTTCGCGCGTTGCGGGGCGTGTCGGCCGATTTCCCGCAGGGTGACTACGTCGCCATCATGGGCTCGTCCGGCAGTGGCAAGAGCACGCTTCTCAACTTGTTGGGAGCCCTCGATCGTCCCACCAGCGGGCAATACCTGTTGTCCGGATACGATGTGGGAAAACTGGACGATGATGATCTGTCCGAGATCCGCAACCGGCTGATCGGCTTCATCTTTCAGTCGTACAACCTGATCCCGCAATACACGGTCTTGGAGAACATCCAGGTGCCGCTGCATTACCGCAGTGACCGCCGGTCGATTGGTTCGGTCGAAATGAACCGCTGTCTCGATCTCGCCGACCGCGTGGGACTGAGCGATCGACTGGATCATCGCCCGTTTCAACTCTCGGGCGGACAACAGCAGCGCGTGGCGATCGCCCGGGCGCTGGTCAACGATCCGGAAATCATCCTGGCCGACGAACCGACCGGCAACTTGGACTCCGTCACGGAGAAGGAAATCATGGATGTGCTCACCGCGCTGAACCGCGAGGGACGCACGATCATTCTCGTGACGCACGAAACCAGCGTCGCACGACGCGCCCGGCATCAGATCGTGATGAAGGACGGGCTGATCCACAGCGAGGGAATGCTTGTCACCGAAGGAGAGAAGTAGCTCAGACAGAGTCGTTTAACCGCGTGGGCATCGCCCCGCGCGTGAGCGGTGATTCACGCTCAAAACACGCGGGGCGAGGCCCACGCGGTTAAACGAAATCGTCTCACTCCTGGCCGCGTGAGGTATAAACGACTCAAATGCATTACTTGCCCCCGCGCGACGTCTGACGATGACCGTTTGTTTCGCTCATCCATTTTCACCGATTGAACGATTGACGCCCGCAATTCAGACTTGATCCCCACCATGCCGTTTGCCAACACCATTCGCACCGTTCGACTGGCCCTGAAAAGCCTGATGCTGCACAAGCTGCGCTCCGGCCTGACGATGCTCGGCATCGTGTTCGGGGTCTTCTCGGTCATCGCGATGCTGGCCATCGGCGAAGGGGCCAGCGCCCAGGCGCAGAAGCAGGTGCTGGCGCTCGGCGCGACGAACATCATCGTCATCACGGTGAAGCCGCCCGCCGATTCGCAGCAAAGTCAGAACCGGGGGGGCAGCCGCGGTTTCACGGTTCCCGCGTACGGGCTGCTCCGGTCCGACTACGACCTGCTGACCTCCACCCTGCCCACGATTTCCGGTGCCGTGCGGATGCGGGAGATTCTCAGCGAGGCCCAGTACCTGCAACGCACCATCAACGCCCGACTCGTCGGTTCCACCACCGAATACTCCGACATGAATCACTTGCAGTTGCTGCGCGGACGTTTCTTGACTGACAAGGACGAAGCCGACATGGCAAACGTGGCCGTCCTCGGGGCCGAAACGGCTTCGACGCTGTTCCCGCTCGAAGATCCGATCGGCCGGACCGTGCAGGTGCGCACGCACCGCTACACCATCATTGGCGTCATGCGTTCGCGCACAGCGTCGGCGGCCGTCGGTGGCAGCCTGTCCGGCCAGGATTTCAACAAGGACATCTACATCCCGCTGAGCACCTTCCGGGTCCGCGTCGGTGACATTGTCTTCACACGCCTCAGCGGCACGTTTCTGGCCGAGCAGGTGGAGCTCAGCCAGATCACCCTGAAGGTCCGGGAAATGGAGGACGTCGTGCCGACCTCCGAAGTCGTCCGGGAATCGCTGCGGAAGTCGCACGGAACAAAGCCCGACTTCGATGTGATCGTGCCACTGGAACTGCTGCGGCAGGCGGATCAGATCCGGCACATCTTCAACATCGTGCTCGGCTCGATCGCCGCGATCAGCCTGCTGGTGGGGGGGATCGGGATCATGAACATCATGCTTGCCACCGTCACCGAACGGACGCGCGAGATCGGCATTCGGCGGGCCTTGGGGGCGCGTCAGAGCGACATCATCTCGCAGTTCCTCACCGAGACCATCGTGCTGGCGGGTTCCGGCGGACTGATCGGCATCCTGCTCGGACTCTCCACGCCGCTCGCGTTCGAGGGATTGAAGGGGATCGTCAACAACTTCGTCCTGGATCAATCGACCGGAACATCGCAGATGAGCAAGATGTTCACGGAAATGGAACCGCGCATCGCGTGGTGGAGCCTGCCGGTCGCCTTCGGAATCTCGGTCGGCATCGGCGTCATCTTCGGCCTCTACCCCGCCCGCTCCGCCGCGCGCATGGACCCGATCGAAGCGCTGCGCCACGAATGATCCGCGCGGTCAAAGGTGAGTCGTTTAACCGCGTGGGCATCGCCCCGCGCGTGAGCGGTGATTGACGCTCAAAACACGCGGGGCGATGCCCACGCGGTTAAACGAAAACATCTCATTCATGCCCGCGAGCGGTATTGGGCTGCGGCAGGCACGACTGGCCCCGCTCATTTGTCCACGATCGCGAACCGCTTCCAATAGGCGAATTCGTTGGACCAGTTGTTCGACTGGTTGAGCAGTTCGAGATAGACCTTTTGGCCGGCGAAACGGGTCAGGTCGACTTGGATGGTGGCCCAGCCCTTTTGCGGCAGTGTCAGCTTCTGATCGATCAGTTGCTGGTGGATGATCTCGCCGTTGGCTTTCACCACCAGCAGCCAATCGGCCTGGGGGTAGTGAGTCACGTGCAGGTCGAGCATCGCGGGCTTGTCCTTGGGCAGCGTTACTCCGGCCCGTAAAACGGCGGGTTTGTCCGCCGCGTTGGGATAGGTTCGCAGCACGTCCGTCTGTCCCGCGTGCTCTTTCAATCGGAGCAGACCCTGCACCAGATCCAACGTCGTGAAGTGCGCGGTGTACGGAGCCAATACCCGTCCGTAATCGGCTCGAACATAGGCTTGATCCAGCAGGCTGGGGTCGATGGCCGGCCGTGGCAAGATCGGATGCACCAGGTGCGTCCTCGCGAACTCCATGTCCTGCGGAGTGCGGGCGAGATAGATGTGATCGAACCACGCGGCCTCACCGTCGATGCAACCCAGCGCGATGCCGGTCAGGTTGAACGGGCCGAAGTCGCCGTACAGATCGCGCCACAACAACTGCCATTCCTTCGGCATGACCGCGTTCAACCGCAACGGAGCGCCGGCGGTTTGACGCTGGCTGCCGGCGTCGTAGGCGAAGCCGTGTCTCAACCCGCGGTCTTCCGGCGGACCGTCGAAATGAGTGCGGCCGCGCGCGGGCTTTCCCTTGAGTTGATCGGCGCGGCGTCCCATCTGCGCGATGACTTCACCGAGTCGCCCATCGTTGGCGAACTGGATCTGCATTCGTGTTCCCGTTGGCTGCTTCCACGCAAACAGGACGTAGCGATACTGTCCCAGTCGCGGTTGATCCGAGATGGTCGCTTCCAATCCCTGCATGCGCGGGTTGTCGCCGGCATCGGGAGTCACCTTCAGGCTGACGTTGCCCGAGAACGGTTTGTCGTTGGTGATCTCGACCTGCCCCGCTCCCCGGTTGAGCTGTGAGGCAAACGCCGGCTCGTCTTCGAAGATCGTCAGCAGTCCCGGCCGTTCCGCGGTGAGCGCCGTGCCGCGCCAGTCGACGAACGATTTCTCATCGGTCGGGAAGACCACCAGTTCCAGCGGGACCGTCTTGCCTTGATGGTCACCAACGGGGAACAGAATGGGATCGGGATCGCTGAGTGTGGTCCGGACGGGAACTTCAAATTCGCCCAGCGATTGACCATCGAGACGAACCTGGACGAACGTCGGCGTTGAGTCCGCGAATCGGCTCGCCGCGATCGACACCCAGCGGTGCTGAGCCCCGACCTTCAACTTGCGGGAGACGGTGTAGAACCGATCGGGCGTGCCGGTCGTCAGCCGATACTGCGGGTCGCGCACATAGGTGATGTCGAGCGTATTGGACAACTTCAAAGTGCGCTGATCGCCAGGCGACATGCTCCAGCCATGCAGACCCTGGATGCGCGACAACCAGCGCGCGGAGACCTCGGCGGCCAGCGCGGCTGGATCGAGACGGATCTCGGGTTCATACCAGTTGACCGCGTCGCGGACGTCGAACGGATCGGCCTCGGGCGGACGATCCGCATGCGCCATGTCGGCCCGCAGCAGCAACCGGCGCTGATCGGGCGGCAGCGTTGGCAGGGGAAGCCAGCCGGTGTCGCCGACAAATTGCGAACCCTGCAAATTCGGCTGCGGTCCGGTCGCCTGGCCGTTCCCCACGAAGAACCCCAGACGCGCGAAGCCCCCCGGTCCCGCGGTGCGATCCAATCCAAACTGCGTCCGCCACGACCGGGCTGTTTCCGGCCATTCGAACGTCAGATCGCACGACGCTTGGACACCAAACCCCCAACCGAATTCCTGCGTGGCCGACTGCAACGGCCCGCGCTGCACATTCTGATTCGTCCGCCAGTGCCAGCCCGAACCGAAGACCGACTGCCGCCGCACATCGACCGGCAGCAGGTCCGACAGCGGCACATCGGTCGCCGCGTGAAAGCGCCACGTCCGGATCGTGCGGTATCGCAGCCAGATCGGGTCGAGGCTCCAGGCCGGTTGCAGGAACTGCAGCCACTGCTCGGGTCGGTTCTTGTCACCGTGGTGCCGCGCTTGGAATCGTTCGGTCGAGGTCGTCCACCGGCTGCCGTCGCTGGTTTCCAATTGCACCAATCGCGACTTGAGCTGCGGAGTCAGCGCGGCCAACTGTTCGTAGTAGCAGTGCCACGGGTCGAGCTTCGGCAGATGGATCTCGGCCAAGTCCGCGAACGACAACTCTTTGATGCCATCGGCGGTCAGCAGCGTCACCGATTCTTCGGACCACCGCAGCGTGCGATACGTGTGCATGCCACCGCTGCGCAACCAGGCGGTCCCCGGCCGATACTCTTCCGCCGCCGATCGCTGCCAGACCACGCGCCGCAACCATTCGACGCCGACGCGGATCTGTCCCTGTTGAAGATCATCGGGCGGCTGCAACTCGGCCAGCGGTCGGATGACCAGATGTGCCGGCTGGTGCTCGTACGAATTGCCGGAATCAGGCCGGAACGAGACGACCTCGCCCGCCAGACGGTCGCCCCCTTGAAACTCGACAAACATCGCCGCTTCGGTGGCAACGGGGTTCTGGCGGTCGATGATCCAGCGGACGGGGTTGTTCGCGTCGAACAAGACCTTGCCGCCGATCTTCGGCACCGAGAGCGGTTCGAACCACTCGCGGACCTCGGCCTCTTCCACCCGCACGCCGTCGGTGAACATCGCCGCGTACCGTTCGGCGGCGGACAGTTTCATCGGCGCGAACGCACTGAGCATCACGACGATCGCGATGAACAGACTCCACGCGGCGTCAGACCCCGGACTCTTCACGACAGACGTCCGAGTAATGACACTAACTTTGTCGCCTTTCGCTCCGCGAAAGGGCGTTCTTTCGCGGAGCGAAAGACGACATTGGCAGGCCGCGAACCTCGAAGTCAGTGCCATCGGGCTGACACCACCCGGCTCACCAAGACAACAACTGGAAGTACAACTCATCGTCAACCGCGTGAGGTCTGACAGGATCGGGCAATGCTTCACTTGGAGTGGACTCCCTTGGCATCAGTCAACCGGCCGGCGGGGCGAACATTCTTGCCGGACCGCTTCAACAACGAATCTCCCAGATCATCCCGCGCGACTTCCGCCAGCGCCGTCAAGCGGGCCACGACCTCGGGATGCCGGGCCGACACGTCGGTCGATTCGCCGATGTCGGCATCAAGATCGTACAAGACAAGATCCGTCTTCGGTTGAGACAACTTTCCCGGCAGTCCGTCGTCACCGGGGACGTCGACATGGACGTACGGATGCGGAAAGTGGAGCTTCCATTGTCCACTCCGAATCGCGTGCAATCCGTCGCCCCAATAGTACCAGTACGCTTCGTGCGGCGTCTTGGCTGTGGAATCGCCCGACAGCAGCGGGCCGATATCCAAGCCGTCGATATTGCGGGTCGGCAACTCCGCTCCGGCCAGCTTGGCGATTGTCGGGAGCAGATCAATCGTGGCGGCCAATTCACGGCACTCGGTGCCGGCGGGGATCTTGCCGGGCCAGCGCATCACGCACGGTTCGCGAACGCCCCCTTCCCACGCCGTTCCCTTCCCTTCCCGCAGCGGTTGGGCGGAACCGGCGTGGGAACCATACGACAACCACGGACCGTTGTCCGACGTGAAGATCACCAGCGTGTTGTCGTCGAGCTTCAGGCGGCTCAGCGTCTGCAGGATCTGTCCGACCGACCAGTCGATCTCGCGGACCACATCGCCGTAGAGGCCGCGTTTCGACTGGCCTGCGTGCTGCGTCGAAACGAACAGCGGCACGTGCGGCATCGCATGCGGCACGTACAGAAAGAAGGGCCGGTCCTGGTTCGTCTCGATGAACTTCACCGCCCGCTCGGTGTACCACGTGGTGAGCTGCGTCTGATCCGGATTCAATTCGACCGTCTTCTCCCCCGCGACGAGCGGCAGGTCCGGAAACTTGGCGGTCGGATGCTTCGGCCACATATCGTTCGAGTACGGCAGGCCGAAGTAGTCATCAAAGCCATGCCGAGTCGGCAGGAATTCGGGGTGATGCCCCAGATGCCACTTGCCATAGATCGCCGTCGCGTAACCCTTCGGCTTCAAGACTTCGGCGATCGTCATTTCATCGGCATGAATCCCGTGCGTGGCGGTGGGACCGAGGGCTCCCTGAATCCCGAGCCGATTGGGATAGCAGCCCGTCAACAGCGCCGTGCGTGACGCCGAACAAACCGCCTGCGCCACGTAAAAGCTGGTGAACTTCCGCCCCTCGCCCGCCATCCGATCGAGGTTCGGCGTGTCGGAGAATGGCGATCCAAAGCACTTCAAATCGGCGTAGCCCAAGTCATCGGCAAAGATGATCACCACGTTCGGCGGACGCTCGGCCGCTTGAGCCATCGTCGTCAGAACCACCAGTCCCGCCAGGCATGCCAAACGTCGCATCATCACTCCCCTCAGTCCGGATGATTCACCACGAAATACACGAAAGGAAGACGATGAGAAAGTTGGTTCACGTCTCCGTCCGTGGACGGAACGACACAATGCTCCGGATGACATGCAACGCAACCCTTCTGCCTTTCGTGTATTTCGTGTTTTTCGTGGTTCAAATTCTTGATCAATCCGGGTGAGACCTCGATCACCCGTCAGGCCCGCGGCTCGAGCACCTGCAACCGGACCGATTGCACGAACGGCTTGATGCGGACGCGGTAGTCGGTCATGTGCGGTGCGACCAAGTGAGCCTTCAAGTGCTCGACGCTCTCCCACTTCTCGATGATCAAGACGGCGCTTTCGCCGAGGAAGTTCTGGACCGGGATTCCAGTCGGGGTGTCGACCGCCGCGCCGTATTCGATGCATCCGGCTTCTTGGCGGACCAAGACCGCCACCTGCGCGAACTCGGCCAGGAAGTCGTCGCGATGACCGGGAGTCGTTTCAATCAGTGCGAGCACGTGGATCATGAGTGTCCTGTCTGTCCGGAGAGGTCGAAGGTTGGTGTGATGGTTCTAACAACCGGACGGATCAGACGCCACCGGCGGGGAAGAACGGCTCATCGTCCGGGGGCTCATGATGCGGGCGTCATGGCTTGTTGAGGTGTCGACCGCCCGTGTCTACAATCGGACCTTCTATACCGCACGCGGCCGAAGGTGAGTCGTTTAACCGCGTGGGGTATATGTCAATCACGGCCTGCGAACATTCAGGACAAAGTGCGTCATGCGTCGAGTCAACTCCGGGGGCGGCTGGCCCGCCGTGTTTTACACGTTTCAAAAGGCGCGCGAGGCGGGCGGGCTGTGGAAGCTGTGGAAGGCGATGCGGTCGAAGAATGCCTGCAAGACCTGTGCGGTCGGCATGGGGGGCCAGCAGGGGGGGATGACCAACGAACGGGGCGTCTTCCCGGAAGTCTGCAAGAAGTCGTTGCAGGCAATGGTCGCCGACATGCAGGGGGCGGTGAAACCGGACTTCTTCCAGACGTATTCGATCCCGCAACTGCAAGCCTTCTCGCCGCGTGAACTCGAAACCAGCGGCCGGTTGACCCAGCCGATGATTCATCGGCGCGGTGAGAACTACTACCAGCCGATCTCGTGGGACGACGCGTTCGCCAAGATCATCACCAAGCTGAAAGCGGTCGCGCCGAATGAATCGTTCTGGTACTTCAGCGGACGCAGTTCGAACGAAGCCGGATTCCTGCTGCAGGTCTTCGCCCGGATGTACGGGACCAACAACGTCAACAATTGCAGCTTCTACTGTCATCAGGCCAGCGGCGTCGGATTGAGCAGCGTGCTGGGGACCGGCACGGCGACGCTGGTGCTGGAAGACGTCGAGCACGCCGATCTGGTGTTCATCATCGGCGGCAACCCGGCCAGCAATCATCCGCGGCTGATGACGACACTCAAGCACATTCGCCGCAGCGGCGGACATGTGGTCGTGATCAATCCCATCGTCGAAACGGGGCTGGTGAACTTCAGCGTCCCCAGCGATCCGATCAGCCTGTTCTTCGGGACGAAGATCGCGTCGCTGTACGTGCAACCGCACATCGGCGGAGATCTCGCGCTGCTCACCGGCGTGGCCAAACGCATCGTCGAAATGAACGCTCACGACGAGACGTTTCTGACCAGTTACTGCGACAACTGGCCCGCGCTCAAGGCCAATCTGGCCGCGGCCGATTGGCACGACATCTACCGTAAATCGGGCGTCGGCCCCGATGCGATCAACGCCATCGCGACCCGCTACGCCGCCGCCGAGAACGTCGTCTTCACGTGGACGATGGGGATCACGCATCACACCAACGGCGTGGAGAGCGTCGAAGCGATCGCCAACCTGGCGCTGTTGCGAGGCATGGTCGGACGTCCCAACGCCGGGCTGCTGCCGATCCGGGGTCACTCGAACGTGCAGGGGATCGGGTCGGTCGGCGTCACCCCCAAGTTAAAGGACGCCATCTTCGAGCGGCTGCAATCCGAGTTCGGCATGACACTCCCCACGACGGCGGGGCTCGACACGCTGGCCTGCATCGAGGCGGCCGAGCGGCGGGAATTGAAGGTCGGCTTCTGTCTGGGCGGAAACCTCTACGGTTCCAATCCCGATGCCGCGTATGCGAAGCACGCGCTGAGCCAGCTCGAACTGTTGGTGTCTCTCAACACGTCGTTGAACACGGGGCACGCGCACGCTTTGGCGGACGAGACGATCATTCTGCCGGTCTGCGCGCGCGACGAGGAACCGCAGGCCACGACGCAGGAATCGATGTTCAATTACATCCGGCTGAGCGATGGCGGCCCCGCCCGGCACGTCGGCCCGAAGAGCGAAATCGAAATCATCGCAAAGGTCGCGCAGGGAGTCCTCGGCAGCGGCGGTCCGATCGACTGGCAGTCGATGCAGGACACCAACCGCATCCGCGACGCGATCGCCCGGGTGATACCGGGCTTCGACGAAATCAGGACGATCGGTGAGACCAAGAAAGAATTCCAACTGGCGGGCCGCACCTTCTACACACCGCAGTTTCCGACCCGGAACGGCAGGGCGCAGTTGAAAGTCCATTCCCTGCCGGAACTCGCCGGGCGCGGGAAAGAACTCCGTCTGATGACGATCCGCAGCGAAGGGCAGTTCAACACGGTCGTGTACGAGGACTACGACTTGTACCGCGGCATCGAAGGCCGCCACGTGATCCTGTTGCACCCGGAAGACATCGCGCGGCTGGGGTTCGAACCCGGTCAGACCGTCACGGTGTCGAGCACCACCGGAAACATGCCCGGCATCCGGATCACCCCGTTTGAAAAGATCCGCCCCGGCAACGCGGCGATGTATTACCCGGAATGCAACGTCCTCGTCCCACGCGCCGCGGACCCCAGGTCGCGGACCCCGGCCTTCAAATCGGTCCCGGTCACATTGCACGCCCTACCGTAGTCCCGTCGCTCCGCCGACGGGACCGTAGCAGAGGTCGCGTACACGAAAGTGGAGACGCTCGCAGCAGTCCCGTCGGCGGAGCGACGGGACTACGGTAAGTCGACTCGCTTCTACTTCCCACGCACATCGACACAGACGATCTCTTCGTCGTCGCGCAGGTACAGCAGTCCGTTCGACAGCGCCGGGGCCTGCCGTGTCGGGCCGATCAATGGGGTCCGGCCGATTTCTTCAAAGGCCGTGGGCGAGATGCGAACGGCGACCAGATCGCCGTTCATCGTGGAAATGAACAGCTTGCCGTCGGCGGCGATCAGGTTCCCCTTGCCGAACCGGGTCTTCTGCCAGACCCGTTTCCCTGTTTCGGCATTCACACACGTCAGATGAGTCACCGGCCCCGCGGCACCGACGTTGTCGAAGCCGTACAAATGACCGTCGATCAGGATCGATGTCTGCCATTCGTTCCGCAGCACGCTCTGCGATCCCTGGGAGATCCAGGCTTCTCCGACCGAGATCTTGTCGCCCGATCCCTTGAACGACAGCATCACACAGCCGTGGTTTTCGCCCGAGGAAATGAACACCTGATCCTTGAAGGCGAGCGGTGTGACGATGTTGCAGTTGAAGTTCGTTTCGTAGGGATAACGCCAAAGCGCCGCCCCTGTTTCCGGGACCAAGCCCACCGCGGCCTCGCCGTTGTAAACGACCAGTTGCTTGCGGCCGGACAATTCGAGGAGCGTCGGCGACGAATAGCCGGCGGCATCATCTCCCGCTTTCCACGCCAGCTTGCCGGACTTGGTGTCGTACGCCACCACCGAGGCACCGGGGATGCCCGCCGTCACCACCACATTCTTTCCAACGACCAACGGCGAGCACGCCATGCCGTATTCCGCGACCGCCCCCTTCAGTTCCTCGATCACGTTGTGTGACCAGACAGGCTTGCCATCGGCGAAGTTGAGCGCGGCGAGAATCCCCTCGCCGGTGAAGACGAACACCGTGTCACCCGCAATGGCCGGAGTCGCCCGCGGCCCGTTTCCCATGCCGTTCTTGTAAATCGGTGCGACCGGAGTCTGCCACTGCGTCTTACCGGTCTTCGCGTCGAGCCCGACGACCCACTGCTTTCCCTCGCGCTGAACCAGCGTGACAGCGCGGCCGCGACTGATGGCGAAGCCCGACATGCCGATGCCACCGGGAACGCGCCAGACGACCTTCGGTCCCTCGGCCGGCCACTCGGTCAACAATCCCGTTTCGCTGGAGAGGCCGTTGCGGTTCGGCCCGAGAAACTGCGGCCATTCCCCCTTCACGGCATCGGCCTGGGCGAACGTCGTCGAGGCCGCCGCAAGAAGAATCAGTCCGGCCAACACCCGCTGGCCAACCAAGACGCGCATTGAGAATCCGTTCATCAGAGCCCATTCCAAAATGAAGGGTGATCGATCCCGCCGTGGAACACGGGCGGTATCGTGCCCGAATCCCCGCAACGTGGCAACCGAGCAGGTGGCGTTCGCATCGTTTAACCCGGAGCCAACGGCGACGGGGGTGCGACGGAGACGAAGGCAACTCGCGATACGGTTTCCGCTGGTTTGATTGAATGTGAGATCGGGACCGCTGGCAACCGATCCTGTCGCCGTTGGCTCCGGGTTAAACGATGAGGGCTGCTGAAATCTTTGGCCGCACCGACGAT
>JAYTIB010000155.1:0-6113 GCA_043732205.1 Schlesneria sp.
GTGGATTGTCCTGAGCATGGTGTGGTGCAAGTGTTGGTTCCGTGGGCCGAGCCGCGTGGACGGTTCACGATGCTGTTTGAGCGGCTGGCCATCGACATCTTGAAGCATTGCCAGACCGTCAAAGGAGCTTGTGAGATTCTGCGGATCAGTTGGGATCAAGCGCGAGCGGTCATGGAACGCGCCGTCGCGCGTGGCCAGGCTCGCAAGCCGGCCACTCCGGTCGAACGGATCGGTGTGGACGAGAAGGCGTTTCGTCGCGGACAGGACTACGTCACGGTCGTCTGCGACATTGATCGCGGCACGGTCGAGCATGTCTCGGAGGGCCGCACGACCGCGAGTTTCCGCGAGTATTTCGACTCTTTGACGCCCGAAGCAGCTCACCGCCATCGAGGTCGTGTCGATGGACATGTGGCAGCCGTATGTGAACGCCACGCTGGAAGCCTTGCCGCTGGCCGCCGACAAGATCGTCTTCGATCGCTTCCACATCATGCAGCACGCGACCGAGGCCGTCGATGACGTTCGCAAGGCCGAGCATCGTCAACTCCTTCAAGCCGGGGATGACCAACTCACGGGGACCAAGTACGTTTGGCTCACCAATCAAGAGAACCTGTCCGACTCACGCCGCGAGCAACTGCAATCGCTGCCCGTCCACCTCTTGAAGACCGGCCGCGCCTGGGTTCTCAAAGAACATCTCCGTGACCTGTGGCATCACGCGACTCCCTCCTCCGCTCGCGAGTTCTTCCAGGGCTGGTACTCGTGGGCCATCCGCAGCCGCCTGGAACCGATTAAAGAGGTCGCGCAGATGATCCGCAAACGCTTGGACAACATCGTGAACTACTGCCGCCATCACATCACCAACGCCGTCTCCGAGGGACTCAACAGCAAAATCATGTCCCTCAAACGACGTGCCGCCGGCTATCGAAACCTGCACAGCTTCATCACTGCCATCTACTTCCACTGCGGAGGACTCGACATGTACCCAAGACAACTCGTTTAGACCAATACCCACACCGAAGTCCGATGGACCAAATGGTGCAAGCCATTGGGCGTGACCCAGCCGATCCGGGCGATCCGGGCGACAAGACCCAGATCACTCAACTTGAACCGGCCGAATCGACAACCGGCAGTTCTCCGACGGTCATCAGCGTGGGGAATTATGAGTTGTTGGAAAAGATCGGCGAAGGAGGGATGGGGGCGGTCTACAAGGCGCGGCATACGAAGCTCGACAAGATCGTCGCATTGAAGGTGCTCCCGCCGAAAAAAATGCAGGACAACGCCAGCCTGACGCGGTTCGCCCGCGAGATGCGGGCCGTCGGCAAGATCGACCATCCCAATATCGTCCGAGCAATGGATGCCGACGAAGAGAACGGCACTCACTTCCTGGTCATGGAGTACCTGCCAGGGATCGACCTTTCGCAGCTCGTCAAGCAGCTTGGCCCGTTGCCGATCGCCGAGACGTGTGAGTTGATTCGACAAGCGGCGGTGGGATTGAACGAGGCTCACGACCACGGCATGGTGCATCGCGACATCAAGCCTTCAAACCTGATGCTCTGTGCGGCAGGCAGGCGTCAGCCCCCGGTGGTGAAGATTCTCGACATGGGCTTGGCGTTGCTTGCGGAAGCTCATCAGCCCGATGTCCAGGGACTGACCGGCACCGGTCAAGTGATGGGGACGCTGGACTACATGGCTCCCGAACAGGGAGGCGACAGCAAGAGCGTCGATATCCGCGCCGATCTCTATGCACTGGGAGCCTCGCTTTACAAACTGCTGACGGGCGAGACGGTCTATCACGGTGAGCAGTACCAAACGCTGATGCAGAAGGTGACGGCCCTGGCCTCGAAGCCCGCGCCGCCCATTCGTGAATGTCGCGCCGACATCTCGCCGGAACTGGCAGCCCTCGTGCATCGCCTGTTGGAGAAAGACCCGAACCGACGTTTCGCCACGCCGGACGAGGTCGCCCGTGCGCTGGCACCGTTCGCCGCCGGAGCCAACTTGGCTGCGCTGCTGTCAAAGGTCGGCTGCGAGAAAGTCGAAACCACAATTGTTGACGCCGCGAATTCACACGCCACACCGAGTGCCTCGGCAGCCGATGGAAATCGTAGACCGCACACTCCGTGTGCGGAAAACGGCACACGGAGTGTGCCGACTACAATCGCCGCGCCGCAGACGAAACTGGCCAGCCCTCAGCCGCCGCGACAGCGCCGCTTGCTCATCGCCGCGTCCGTGTTGGCGCTCGGCCCCGTGCTGTATTTCGGCGGCATCCTGCTGAAGATCAACACCGCGGGCGGCACAGTCGTGCTCACCATTGACCAGCCGGAGATCGCCGGTGCCGAGGTCTTTGTCGATGACCAGAAGAAGATCACGATCACCACCGACGACGACCAGCAGCCCGTCGAGATTTCGGTCGATCGCACCAAGGGCAAACTGAAAGTCGTCAAGGGGGGCTTCGAAACATTCGTGACCGACTTCGAGGTCAAGTCTCGCGGCAAGACGCCGATCAAGGTGCATCTCGAACCGCTGGCCGTGGCCAAGCGAGAACAGCCGGCACCATCCCACACCGCCGACCCCGACCGCCGCGCGGCGGAGTGGGTGCTTTCGATCGGCGGGTCGATCCGGGTGGGCGTGGGCGATCAGGGCCGCGATATCACCGCGCTGGCCGATCTGCCGAATGATTCCATCCGGCTAACGCGAGTCGATCTGAATAATAATCAAAAGGTGACCGACGCGGGGCTGGCCCACTTCAAGGACTGCAAGAACTTGACGCTTCTCTACCTGCAGGGCACGCGGGTGAGCGACGCGGGGCTGACTCACTTCCAGGACTGCAAGAACCTGACGACCCTCTCCTTGGCCAGCGCGCCGGTGAGCGACTCGGGGCTGGCCCACTTCAAGGACTGCAAGAACCTGACGCTTCTCGACCTGAACAGCACGCAGGTGACTGACGCGGGGCTGGCCCACTTCAAGGACTGCAAGAACTTGACGCATCTCAACCTGACCGGCACGCCGGTGACCGAAGCAGGGCTGGCCCACTTCCAGGACTGCAAGAACCTGACGGAACTCAACCTGGGCGTCACGCAGGTGACCGACGCGGGACTGGCCCACTTCCAGGACTGCAAGAACCTGACGGCCCTCAACCTGAATAACACCCGCGTGAGTGACGCCGGCCTAGAGCTCCTCGCGAGCCTGCCGAATTTGAGCTTGCTACAACTTTTAGACACGCGGATTTCGGCCGGGGGGTTTGCGAACCTGAAGGCGGCATTCCCCAAGGCACAGATCGAGTGGTCGGAGCCCAACCACTCAGCGGCCGAGGCCGTGCTCGGTCTGGGGGGGAGCGTCGAGGTCCGCGTCAAGGGCCACGAGGACGACCAGCCCGTGAAGACCGCTGCCGAGTTGTCGGCGGAAGACTTTCAGGTCCGCCGCGTCAGTTTGGCCTCTGTCCAAAAGCCGCTGGGCGACCTCCTGGAAAAACTCGCGGCCCTCTCGGACCCGGAGTTCGACCGGCTCGAGTTCCTGGACCTCTCCGGGCAGCCGGTTGCCGACAAGGACATGGCGAACGTGAAACGGCTCACCAGCCTGACCGAACTGACGCTGGCCCGTACCCAGGTCAGCGACGCGGGGTTGGCCCACTTGAAGGATCTCAAAAATCTGCGCCGCCTAGTGCTCGACGGCTGCACGATTGGTGACCAGGGGCTGGCGCACCTGAACGAACTGCCTGACCTGACCGAACTGACGCTGGCCCGTACCCAGGTCAGCGACGCGGGGCTGGCCCACTTGAAAGACCTCAAAACCCTGCGCCGCTTGGTGCTCGACGGCTGCACGATTCGCGGCCAGGGGCTGGCACACCTGAAGGAGCTGCCCGAGCTGGCCGACCTGGGCGCGGGCCGGCTGGCGGAGCTGAAACAGCTCCAGAAGCTGTCGCTGGCCGGCAGCGGCGTGAGCGACAAGGCGCTCCCGCCACTGGGCGACCTGACCAACCTGCGCGAGCTGGACCTGACGGGCACCAAGGTCACCGCATCGGGCATCGCCAAGCTGAAGGAAGCCCTGCCGAATTGCAAAATCATCAGCGACGTCGCTGGATCGGACAGCGAAAAGTGAACCGTAGACCGGTCACTCCGTGACCGGAACATTCGAGTCACGGAGTGACTCGTCTACTTTTTTCCGCGAACCGACCTCTGACGCTCATCACCAGCGACCCAACTCCCAAGGACAAACCTTGATGAACACCACCAGAGTGATTCCACAAACGCTCTGGCCGGAGAGCATTCTCGAAATCACGCGAGCAACAAAGTACAGGTGTTTCGGAGATGGACTCTAATTCGACTGTCTGACTTGCGAAGAAGTCGCGAAAAAATAGGGTGGGACAAGCTCGCTTCGAGCGCCGGCCCACCAGAATTCTCACAGAAAATCGTTGGTGGGCCGGCGCGGCGAAACGCCGCTGGTCCCACCCTACGCGAAGTCAGACAGTCGAACTACTGTCGCGGACTGAGCCCGTTGGGCGTGCCGATCTGTGACTGCGTGCGATTGCGGCGGAAATTCTCCGAGCCTGGCAACTGACGCTGCTCGTCGATCTGTTGTTGGATTCGATGGGTCTCAGCGTCCTGCTGTTGCATCATGCGCTCGTAATCTTTGAGCGAGTTCTCGCCGGTCGGAGTTGCGAGGTAACTGTGCATCGATGGTGTTGACGTCTGCGAACTTTGAGTTCCCGGTATCGCACCGTTCTCCCAACGATTGTCTCCTTCAGAGCGATCGGGAACGTTCGCGCGAGTGTTCGCGCGTTGGGCGTCGTTCAACTGCTGTCGCGGATCGGGCGTCGAAGAACTCTTTGTTCCGAACTGGTTGATGAGCGCCTGCCGGTCACTGCGATTCAGTCCGTAGCTGGCCGGCTGAATTTGCATGCCTCCGGTGGACGAGTCGCCGAAGCGACTGGGAGTTTGATACCACTCGGACGGCGGCAATTGATCTTGCGCGTTCTTACGAGCCGGCGGCTGCGTTCGCGAGTTGGACGACGTGCTGAAGTTACCCGCACCGAATGTTCCGGCGGGTGGCTCGTTCGTCGGACTTCCGTATCCCTGTTGATTGGGATTCGCCGGCCAGTTGGGTGGAGTTGTGGGAGAGACTCCGTTCGGCGGTGCGACGTTGTTGAACGAGTTCGACGAGTTGGCTCGGTTCGGAGCGCTCGGCATACCGGAACCGGAGCCGGGACTCGGTGTGATTGGGAACAAGTTGCCGGGACCAGCGTTCATTCCCATTCGCGAAGCGGTACGTGCCGGATCGTCGGTTGAGCCGGGCGGAAACCCATTCGGCCATGTCGTGCTGTTGGGTGGCGGCTGCGTGAGAGACGAACCGGCACTGGAGTTGTTCGGAGGCATCGGGGGCAATGAACCGTTCGGCGGCCAACTCGGCAATGCGTCCAGCGGCGAGCCAGTGTTGGCTGGAGGCATCGAATTGCGATACGGGTCCGCGGCACCTGTCGACATCGAATCTGGGTTCAGATTCGGTACGTAGTTCGGCATCGGCTCTGGATTGGCGTTAGAAGCTTGGTTCGGCATTGGATACGGATAGCCGCTCGTCGGCGGAACAGTCATGCCGTTCGGCAGTCGTTGGTTTTCGGGCGTCGCTTGCCAGGGCATCGGATTGGGGAGGTTCGCATTGGACGGCGGCGGTCCGATGACCAGCGGTGGGTTCGAGCCCGGCGGTACGGAGTTCGGTGCGCCGTTTGAGCGATTGGCGGCGCTCGGTTGCGAGTAAATCGGATTGATGATGTTCGCTCGGCTGTCGACGTCACCCGGCAATTGAGCATTGCGCGGCGGGAAATTGGGAGGCAGTGAGTTCAATCGGCCAAGCTCTTCGTTTCGGAGTTGCTGCTTGAGCATCTCTTGGTGTTGCCGATTGGCGTTGTCGCGAATTTGTCGATCGGAGATCGCTTTCAATCGGAGAGCTTCGGCTTGCTCGATGACGCGACGCGTCGAATCGGGCGCATTGGGATCGGTAACGGCTGACGTCTGCGCGATCGCCTGTGAGTTGTTCGGCAGCGTTGGATCGGGCGGAGCCCAATTGTTGTTCGCGATGTTCGGATTCACGAGCGGTTGTCCGCCGTTGGCTCCATACACGGGATT
>JAYTIB010000156.1:0-15679 GCA_043732205.1 Schlesneria sp.
GATTATCACGCCGTGCAGGCCGAGCACGCGCACGCTCCGCTGATTGTCATGTTGGTGCTGACTCAACTGTCGGTCGGAGCGTTTCTCGTCGGACAGATCCTGCAATGGAATCTGCGCGGTTCCGAAATGCTGTTGCAGATGCTCCCCCTGCACGCGGCGAGTGCGCTGGCGTTCGGACTGCTCGCGTTGGCGGCGAGCACCATGCATCTGGGCCGGCCCTGGCTGGCCTATCGCGCGGTGCTTGGATTGCGGCATAGTTGGTTGAGCCGCGAGATCGTGTCGTTTGGTCTGTTCGCGGCGCTGGCCGCGGTCGACGCGCTGGTCTTGCGGTTGTGGCCGGAGGAGGCCGCGGCATGGACCAGCCTGCTGGGGGCGGCCGTCGTCGCCGCGGGAATCGCCGGTGTCTTCTGCTCGATCATGATCTATCACTGCACGCGACGCCCGTTTTGGGGGGGATCAAGCACGTTCACCAAGTTCACACTCACGACACTGTGGCTCGGTCTGGCTTCCGTGCTGACCGTCTCCGTCGTGGCCGCGGGACTCGATCCATCGTTGTCGGCACGCGACCTGATGTCGGCGTTCGGCACCCGGCTCTGTCAGGCGATGATGATCGTCGCGGGGGTGAAACTGCTGCATGAGGCCGCACTGTTCGGACACCTGGCCAGCAAGCAGTCCACACCGCTGAATCGTTCCGCGCGGCTGATGACCGGCGAACTGGCGGCCTGGGCACGCATCCGCTTTGCCTGCGGAATCCTCGGGGGAATCATTCTTCCCGCCGTCCTGCTGAACCAGTTGGCATCCAACACGGCGGGGATCACCGGCCCGGCCATCGCCGCGTTGTGCGCCGCATCATTCGGGTTTTCGGTGATCGGCGAACTGCTGGAACGAACCCTGTTCTTCACAGCCGCCGTGGCACCGCGCATGCCGGGAGCGTTGAAGACGTGATGAAAGCCAAGACATGAGCAGAACCACGAATCTCACGAATCTCACGAATACCACGAATCTGAAGAGGGACGAAGAAATGGTTGACACGTGGAGAAGCCGCATTCATTCGCCTACCGCATTTTGCATTTCAGATTCGTGTTATTCGTGAGATTCGTGGTTCCCTCCTCAACTCCCCGGCCTTGTCTTCTTCCGTGACCTTCCGTGTTTTCCGTGGTTCAGGATCTGAAACGATGACCATCGCCGACCTCCTTGAAGACGTGATGAAAGCCAAGATAGGGACAGAACCACGAATCTCACGAATACCACGAATCTGAAGAGGGGCGAAGAGTTGATCGACATGTCGAGACACCGGAATAATTTGTCTTCCGCATTCTGTTTTTCAGATTCGTGTTATTCGTGAGATTCGTGGTTCCCTCCTCTTCTCCCCCGCCTTGTCTTCTTCCGTGACCTTCCGTGACCTTCCGTGACCTTCCGTGTTTTCCGTGGTTCAGGATCTGAAACGATGACCATCGCCGACCTCCTTCATCAGCGCGACGGTGCCTACACGCGGGAGATGCTGCTCAGTCCCGGCGGGTTCGGGTTGGGGGTCGTTCCTGATCGGCAGACGCCGGATGCGACGACGCCGATGACGTGCGGCTTTTGTTCCACCGGGTGCAGTCTGAACATTCACCTGCACCGGGGCTCGGCTGTCGGGCTGACTCCGAACACCGACTATCCCGTCAACCTGGGGATGGCCTGTCCGAAGGGGTGGGAGTCGTTGAATGTGCTCCGTTCATCGGACCGCGCCACCACGCCGCTGCTGCGAAACGCCAAAGGGAAGATGGAGCCGGTCGACTGGGATGTCGCAATGCGCACGTTCTGCGCGCGAATCAAACAGCTTCAGAGCGACTTCGGCCCCGAGTCCGTGGCGTGGCTGGGGACGGGACAGATCGCGACCGAGGAACTGGCGCTGCTGGGGTCGCTCGCAAAGTTCGGCATGGGGATGATTCACGGCGACGGCAACACGCGCCAGTGCATGGCCACGGCTGTGGTGGCGTACAAGCAGTCCTTTGGCTTCGACGCGCCGCCGTACACCTATCAGGACTTCGAAGAGTCCGACTGCATCGTGCTGGTGGGGGCCAACCTGTGCATCGCGCATCCGATCCTGTGGGAGCGGGTGATGCGCAACAAGCTCAGTCCGGAGATCATCGTCGTCGATCCGCGCCGGACTGAAACCGCGATGAACGCGACCCAGCATCTGGCGATTCAACCAAAGAGCGATCTGGCCCTGTTCTACGGGCTGGCTCACCTCCTGATCGAGAACGAGTGGATCGACCGCGACTACATCGCGGCCCACACGAGCGGATTCGAAGACTTCGCCGCGCATGTGAAACCGTTCACTCCGGCCGTCGTGGCGGAGAAGACCGGCATCTCGATCGAGAGCCTGCATCATGTGGCCCGGACGATCCATGAGCGGAAGCGCGTTTCATTCTGGTGGACGATGGGCATCAACCAGAGTTACGAGGGAGTTCGCGCGGCGCAGAGTCTGATCAATCTGGCGTTGATGACGGGCAACATCGGCCGGCCCGGAACCGGAGCCAACTCGATCACCGGCCAGTGCAACGCGATGGGATCGCGGTTGTTCTCGAACACCACCGGCCTGCTCGGCGGACGGGACTTCACGAAGACCGAGGACCGTGAGGCGGTCGCGGGATTGCTGAAGATCGACGCCAGCCGCATCCCGGACAGGAACAGTTGGGCGTATCCCGAGATCATGAAGGGAATCCTGGACGGCAAGATCAAGGGACTGTGGGTCGTGGCGACCAACCCGATCCATTCGTGGATCAATCAATTGCAGTGCCGCGACATTCTCGACCGCCTCGACTTCCTCGTCGTGCAGGACATGTACTCGACCACCGAAACGGCGCTGGAAGCGGACCTGCTCCTGCCGGCCGCGGCGTGGGGCGAGAAGGACGGGACGTTCATCAATTCGGAGCGGCGGTTTGGCGTGATCAAGAAGGTCACGGCGGCACCGGGTCAGGCGCTGGCCGACTTCCAGATCCTCCGGCTGATCGCCAACTACTGGGGCTGCGACGACCTGTTCCGCGATTGGACATCCCCCGCCGCGGCGTTCCAAATCTTGAAGCGACTGAGTGCCGGTCGCCCCTGCGACTTCACCGGCATTCGCGACTATCAACACATTGATGACGCGGGTGGGATTCAGTGGCCGTGGACGGAAGAGGCTGAGGGACGAGGGCTGAGGGACGAGGGACAGAGGCAAGACATTCATTCCCGCGAGACTTCTGTCCTTCCCTCGCCCCTCGCCCCTCAGCCCTCAGCCTCTTTGTCCGTCTGTCCCTCGCCCCTCAGCCCTCGCCCCTTGGCCTCTTCCCAACGCCGCCTCTTCGAAGACGGCCGCTACTACCATCCCGATGGCCGGGCGAAGTTCCTGTTCGAAGCACCGCGGCCGATGCCCGAACCGCCGAGCAAGGACTTTCCGTTGATCCTGCTGACGGGACGTGGCACCGCGGCGCAGTGGCACACGCAGACCCGAACGGCCAAGTCGGCGGTCCTCAGGAAGTTGTCCCCCGAGTCCATCTACGTGGAGATCAATCCCGATGACGCGGCGCGGTACGGGATTCGACCGCAGGACTGGGTCAGCGTCGAATCCCAGCGCGGCCAGATCCGCGCCCGCGCCTTCGTGACCAACACCGTCCAAGCCGGACAGGTCTTCATCGCCATGCACTACGACACCGCGAACCACCTGACCGACGCCGTGTTCGACCCGTATTCGCGCCAACCGTCGTACAAAGCCTGCGCGGTCCGAGTAAGTCGAAAAGCATAGCCACTCCGTTCGATCAGCACGTGGCCCGGACTCGTCGTTTAACCCTGAGCCAACGGCGAAGGCTGCGAGGAGAAGCGTCCGTCCCCGCGGGGCACGTTGGTCGTCAGCCATCCCGGTCATTCGCAGTCGATGAAGACCGATGGGGCGATGCCGAAGAAGACCCCGAGTTTCTTCGCCAGCTCGACGGTTGCCGTGCGCTTGCCATGCACCAATTCAGAAATCGTCGACTTCGCGACGCCCGCCCCGTCGGAGACCTTTTGCTGGGTCAGCCCCCGGTCGTCGATCAGGAATGCCAGCACTTGAGCGCATGTGGCATCGCCAAAATCGCAGGTGTTGGATTCATACTTCTCGACCAGATCGGTGAGGGCGTCCAAGTATTCCTCTTCACCAACATCAAGCTCACGAGCCAGCAGGCGGTCGATCATTTTCTGGGCTTCGGCCAACTGCCGGGCGGTCGCGATGGATCGTAGCGGCATGACCTTGATCAATGCGAAGTATGTGTCCGGTCCATGACCGTTAATTTGCTTCGTCGCCATCGGAGTCCCCTTTGAATTCTTGACTACCTGACTTTTGGCCAGGGGTCTGTCTGTCTGTCGCCTTTGAATTCTTCGACTACTTGCCCTTCGGCTTCGCGTGACAGCCGCAGTCCCTCACCCACGCGACCCTGTCATATTCACGATGCGTCATGACCAAGAGGACGTAAACCACATGCGAGGCAAACCGCATTCGGGTTACCAATCGATACTTGTTTCCACCGATATTGAAGACGACACAATCGCCGACAATGCTGGCGGACGGAAACGTTCGTTTCACGTCAGAAAGATTGTACCAGTCCGTGTCGCGATTGTTGACGATCGTGTGCCAAGCCTTCAGCGGGGCCTCGGCATCTTCGTGACCGGGCCGCATCCAGAATGCCTTGAGACGTGATATGGAAATGACGCGCACCACACCCCCTCGTGCTATCGTCGCCTGCCACTGAGGGGCGTGAGTCTAGTTCGCACCTCGCGAACCTGCAACCGCAGGTCACAAGATTTTGTGTCGTTCAACTTGGATCAGTCACGGCGTTCCGATCCTATGGCTTGTGAGGGCCGCTCTGATCGGCAAGTTTCGCTGGAGAATGCCAATAGTCGAGTGGCTCGATCGTCGAGTTCAGGCATGCCATCTTGCCTCCGTGACGGTGGCAAGCGTCCTGACGATCTGGTAGAGGTTCTCCCGCCCGCGGAATCTCACTCGCCCTCCAGGAAAGCCACCCAGCATGACCTACGACGTCTACGGTGTCGGAAACTCGCTCGTCGACATTCAGGCACGGATTGATGACGCGCTGCTCGCGCGGCTCGAATTCCCCAAGGGGATCATGACCCTGGTGGACGAGGCGGCGCAGACGCGGGTGCTGGCGGCGTTGGACGGTGCGGCGATCAACCGCTGTGCGGGAGGTTCGGCCGCGAACACGATTGCAGGGCTGGCGGACTTCGGCGGCCGGGGTGCTTATGCGGGAAAGCTGGGCCGCGATGAACTCGGCGAGTTCTGGCTGCAGGATATGCGCGATCTGGGGGTGAAGATCGAAGTGCCTCAGTCCGATGGCCAGACCGGCACTTGCGTGTGCCTCATCTCGGACGACGCCCAGCGCACGATGCTGACTCATCTGGGACTCTCCTCGACGCTCGGCCCGGACGACATCTCCGAGAACGAGATCAAGCAGTCGAAGTTCGTGTACATCGAAGGCTATCTGTTCACGGGTGACTCGACCAAGATGGCGGCGCTGAAGGCGATCGACCTTGCCAAGAAGCACGGGGTCAAGGTCGCCTTCACCGTGTCCGATCCGTTCCTGATCAACTTCAACCGCGAGCTGTTCTGGGAGCTGATCGCCGGTCCGGTCGACTTGCTGTTCTGCAACCTGGAGGAAGCGCGCAGCCTGACGGGGCTGGCCGATCCGGTCGACTGTGCCCACAAGATTCACAGTCATGCGGCCGACGTGGCCCTCACGCTGGGGCCGGACGGTTCGCTGTTGATGCACGGCGGCACAGCGCTGCCGGTCGAAGGGGTCGCTGTTCAAGCGGTGGACACGACCGGCGCGGGGGACATGTACGCGGCCGGCGTGCTGTACGGGATCACGAATGGAATGACGTGGAAGCAGGCCGGGCACCTGGCCTCGCATGCCGCCGCCCGCGTGGTTGCCCAGATGGGAGCCAGACTTCACAAAAAGTTTACTCCGGACGAGATCGCGGAACTGCTCCGGTAGTTACACTGTCGCGATGGTCGTCTTTCGCTCCGCGAAAGCACGTCCTTTCGCGGAGCGAAAGTCGACAGTTGTTGATGCGCAGCCACCAAAGTGCGGGAGTTCGCCACCGCATTCCTATCTGATCTTGCCGAAGGATTTTGGAAACCCGTTCCGATCCCCGCGTCTTTCGAAAAGTGGTCGTGGCGTGAGAGTCGTGATGGCGTGCGACAGGAAAGCGGCAATCAATTGCCGCAGTCCAAACAAATCGCAACAGTCGAACGGAGAGGCTGTCCGAAAAGGGAGGCGGGAGCCCCCGCCGAAATCCACCCTGGCGGAAATCCGCTGAGAATTGTTGTGCGGACCGCCCGACAACCAGGAAGTTTTCTCGTGCCGTTGTTTCGATCATCACGTTCGCCGAAAAAGAGAACCGTTGCCCGTCATGAGCAACTGGTGTTCTATCCGTCGTTCGGCATGCGGACTCCGGACGGGCTCGGCTGGACGCTGGTGGTGCAGGGCAGCGTGTTCGATCCCCGCATCTCGTGGCTGCGCCGGAAACCGGTGTTTGCCGTGATTCGGCGCGTCCTGCGGATGGACCGCACGGCGGAAGAGTATTTTCGCGTTCGCATGCGCCAGTTTCTGATGTTCGGGCTGCGGGGCCGATTCATCACCGTCCGCATTGGAGACCACGACAGGTTGGTCGGTGAATCGGACTACATGGGCCAGTTCCGCGGTGAAATCACGCTGTCCAATGCCGAGGTGTCGCAGATCCTGAGGAGCCAGGCGTCTGACGCCGAGTGGCTGCCGTATCAGGCGGTCCTGAACGAAGCCGACGACCGCGTGATCCCCGGCCGACTGCAATTGGTCGAGCCGACCGGCATCTCGATCATTTCGGATGTCGACGACACCATCAAGCACAGCAACGTCCCGAACCGGGGGGACTTGTTTCGGAACACGTTCACCCGGACGTTCGTCCCCATCGCGGGCATGCCGGAACTCTACCGCGACTGTGCGCAGGCCGGGGCCGCGTTCCATTTTGTCTCGGGCAGCCCGTGGCAGTTGTATGAACCGCTCAGCGAGTTCCTGCGGGAAGAGGGATATCCGGCGGGCTCGTTTCATCTGAAGCGGTTCCGCATTCGCGACAGCGCGCGGAAGATCCGCATGTCTCCGCAGAAGACCCACAAGCGGGCGGCGATCGAACCGATTCTGGCCGCCTTCCCACAACGGAAGTTCGTGCTGATCGGTGACTCGGGCGAACAAGACCCCGAGATCTACGCCAGCTTTCTGCGCGAACGCCCGCAACAGATTGCCGGTGTCTTCATCCGCGCGGTCCGCGAAGAGACCCGCGCCGCCGACCGGCTTCAAGCCGCCTTCGCCGGACTCGATCCCCACGGCTGGATCGTGTACCGCGAACCGTCCGAAATCCGCGACCAAGTCGCCAGCCTCGTGCGCGGCACAACGTAGCCTGTCGAAAACACACGTAGTAGCCTGTCGAAAACACACGTAGGACGGGCACTCTTGCCCGTCTGCTTTCACATCGCATTTACGGGCAAGAGTGCCCGTTCTACCTTGCTCGATTGGCTGCAATCTGAAATCGCGACGAAGCGGAGATCCGTGAATGACACGAGCCGAGACTCTGTGGTCCCGGCTCATGTTCGTTCAGTCTGTCAGGGTTCGCCGACCGAAGTCACTCGGCGGGCGCTTGTCGTCCATTGTCACTCGTCGTCCGTCGTCACTGCTCGATCTGTTGCAGGGCATACAGAATCGCGGATTGCAGTTCCTGATTCGTGGTCGAATCGGCCAGCTTCCGCAATTCACCCCCCGCACTCTTGGCGAAGGGACCGATCTCACCCAAGGCATAGACCGCGCCGACTTTCACCTTCACGACCGGATCGCGCGTGGCCTTCAACAAGGCATCGACGGTCTCCTGCGATTCGGGTGCCAGCTCGGCCAGCGAGTAGGTCGCCAACCAGCGGATGTTTTCATCCTTGTCGGCCAATCCCCCCAACAAGGTTTCCAAGGCTTGGTACGACCATCGGTCATAACGGATCAGCACCTCCGCCGCGTGCAACCGGACATAGCCGTCGCGGTCATTCAGGCTTTCGGCCAGCGTGGAGAGAGCATCGGCCGCCTGCGGTCCCATTTCGGCCAGCACGGCCGCCGCGAACGATCGCAGTCCGGGATCGGTCGACTTCAGCCCGTCCACCACGGTCTGCACCGCATCAGGGGGAGACGCCTGCATCCGGGCCAGAGCCAGTGCGGAATGCGTCCGGACAAAGCCATCCTTGTGCTTGAGCAGATGGACCAGCGCGGGAGCGGCCGGCTGGGCATCGGGCCCCATGCGACCGATCCGATGGATGCCGCGCTTCAAGCCCTCGGTGTCGCCGTCTTTCAGTCCGCGAACCAACTCACGCAGCTCACCCTGCGCGTCGGGACACAGACTGAGCAACTCGACGGAAGCAGGACTTTCTTCCGCCGCGCCGCGGGCCGGCACAGGCTCCTTCAGCGTCTTCTGTTTCGTGTCGCGAGCATCATTGGATTCCCGCCGAACTCCCGCTCCTGTTTCCGCGGTCGTCGATTTCACGGAATCATCCGCCTTCGCGGCTTTCTTCCGTGCCGGGGCTTCGTCGTCCTGCGCCCACGCCGGCAAGTCGGCGAGGTTGTCTTCCACCTTGTGGGCCACCTCCTGAACGCGCGAGCTTCTCTCCGCGATGGGATGAGTGGTCGCCTTCGCCCCCGGTTTCAACGCCCCGTCCACGTTGTTGCCCGCCAGTTCGGCCAGCTCCGGGTCGGTCTCGATCTCCGTCTTCCTGGCCTTCGTCCGCTCGGCGGCCAGCGCGTCAAACTTTTCCGATTGGAATGGGTCTGAGGGGTTGCCGGCCGGCTTCTTGGCGACCGGCTTGGCAGGCTTCGACGTCTCCTTGGAGGCCAGTTGCCGGGAAGAATCGTCGCTGGACTGAACCTTCGGCTTGCTGGACGACTTCTTCGCCAGTTGCGAATCACCCGCCTTGTCCCGCAGGGAGTCGCTCTTCTTGCCGGTTGAGGAGCCTTTTTTCTTGGCCTTGCCATCAACCTCGACGAGCTTCTGATCGTCGGCCTGCCGCCCGGTGATTCGGCTCAGATAGGCCGATCCCCTGGCGCAGCCGCTCAATTCAAAGGCCAGCGCGGCGGCCAACATCCATCCGCACGATCGATACCATTTCTTCATTGCAGGACCTCGTGAGCATCCGCGCGTCGCTTGGACCGCGTAGCAAGAGTCTGATCCCAATCCATGACAGTCGGCGGGAATCGCCCTTCCCAAACTGGTTGGTCGGGTCAGAGGCGAATGTGCCGATTGTTCGTTCCCTGGGGAATCTATCGGTCGCGCCGCCGGAAAGAGTTCAGCCTTGAAGCCCGAAAAATTCGAATAGTCGAGCCGAAGCCGGCAATGACCAAGAATCGACCGCGGAACAGTTTACGCAACCGTCAAGGTTTACCAAAAGCTGACACATCGGGCGGGATTCAAAGGGGAATCGCTCCGCCAACAGCCGTCCGAGTCACGGTCCGAGCGTGTGATTATTTCGCCACCGACCTTGCGTCGGTGGTTCAACGGCTTTTGCTCTACTCGAATTTCACGAGAGCTTGGAGTAGCGCAGAAGCCGTTAAACCACTGGGACAAGCCCCGTGGCGAAAAAATCACAGGCTCTCCGCGGGATCGCTCGACACGCTGGCCTCTTCGGACTTCGCGTCGAGCGTCGCGCCCAGTTCTCGCTTCGCGGCGAAGTAGTAGACGATGCCGAACGCGCCGACGATCAGAGTCGTCATGCGGTAGGCCAGCGCCGTCAGCAGACCGTTGGCGCGTGCAGCTTTCAGAACTCCAGCCGAACTGGCCGGATCGAGCGTCTGTTGGTGCTGCTGATAAAACCACGCCAGCGCCGCCTCCAACGCGCCGATCCCACTGGGAGTCGGCACTGCCGCACTAATCGCTTCCGGCAGCGGCAGCCCGACCAGATGTTCGACGTAGCCGGGAATCGGCCGGTCGCCATGCAGCGCGACCGCACACAGATAGAAGGCGCTCAGAAAGGCCACGTGGCCGCAGAGACTCAACGAACCGGCCGCCACGATCGCGCGCGGCCGCCCCTGATATAGCGCGATCGAGTCCATCAGTTCCTTCACGATATGTCCCACGCGGCGCCACGTTGTCAGCCAGTGCATCAGCCGCGAATGAGTCACCGCCGGTTGCAGCATCAGACTCAGCCCGATCAGGCCGGCCACGCTGCCACCCCACAAGACCCACACGGCCCACTGCATCTCGGGACCGGGCTTCGTGGCCAGCGGGACGAGCGACGCCAATGCTCCCGCAACAAACAGCGCCCACAGGCCGAGCACTCGATCGAGCAGCACGGTCGCCGACGCCGACGCCCGCCGCCCCGGATGATCCTTCGCCAGCAAGACCGCCTTGAACAGATCGCCCCCCACCGCCCCCGGCCCCATCAGGTTGCACGCCTCACCGAGCAACCCCAACCGAAACGCATCTTTCACAGAGAACGGCAGGCCGATTCCGGTCACCAGCAGCCACCAGCGGAAGAACGTCAGACACATCCCGACCAGCCGCACGGCCAGCGCGGCCACGAAGAACGACCAGCCAATCTCGCGCCAATTCAGCTTCGCCAGCCCCTCGCGATTCAGCCAGAGCAACGCACCGAGCAGCGAGATCGCGAGCAACCATTTCAGCCAGGAGATGTGATGTTTTAGCCAGGACATGGGCGGTGTTCCGTTTTCAGTTTGCAGTTTTCAGTGTTGAGTGGGAAGTGGGCCGCAGGCTCAGGAGGTGTCCGTTTCCGTTCTTAGAGGCCGTCCGAAAAGTCGCCGTGGCGAGGGGGTCGGGAGTCTTTTTCATGCCGCACAGTCTCGATTCAAGCGTTCTTGGGCGATGTCGTGCGGCATGAAAAAGACTCCCGACCCCTTCTCGGATAGCCTCCTACTGAACACTGAAAACCGAACACTGAAAACTGGCGACCGATCACTCATTCAAACAGCCGCACGATCAACGGGATCGCCCGCTCGAATGCTTTCGCTCGATGGCTGATGTGCCGTTTGACGGCCGGGTTGAGTTCGCCGAACGTCTTGTGGAATTCCGGGACCAGAAACATCGGGTCGTAGCCAAATCCGTTGGACCCGTGGTACTCGCACAGGATGCGTCCGCAGCAACGGCCTTCGCTCGCCACGCGGATCTGACCGCTGGGGTCTGACAGTGCGACCGCGCAGACATAATGGGCCGTTCGTTTCTCCGCCGGGATGCCGGACAGTTCCCTGAGCAGCTTCTGGTTGTTGGCTTCGTCGGCTTCGAGCGAGCCGGGATGCGGTGCCTCGGCGTAGCGCGCGGAGTAGATTCCCGGAGCCCCCCCCAGGGCATCCACGCAGAGACCGCTGTCGTCGGCGATGGCCCATTCGCCCAGATGCTTCGCGACTTCGCTCGCCTTCTTGGCCGCATTGCCGGCGAACGAGTCGGCATCCTCAACCACATCGGGAACCTCCGGAAACGACGTCACGCCGATCAACTCGATCCCGCGCGGAGACATCAACTCGGCGATCTCTTCGATCTTCTTCCTGTTGCGGCTGCTGAGAACAATGCGCGGCAGGGGACTCATGTCGTCAGACTCTCGCGGGAACGAAACGCGGCGGCGTGGCACAGCCAGGCCAAGGGGCGGGATTCTGACGGATTGAAGCGCATCGCGAAAGCGACGGCCATTGGCAAGTAACCCGCAGCGTAAGCAAGGGCAATCCATGCCGACGCCCTCGCTTACGCTGCGGGTTACTTGGATGCCACGAATAATCCGGGCCAGGCGATCGACGGTTCACGGCGTTTCGGGCGACATCAAGGACAGTGCGGCGTAGACTCGGCGCGTCTGGGAGTTGCCCGAGTTGTCATCATGGAGTCGTCCCGAATGCCGCACCGTTTTCATGTCGCGAACCTGCCCGAAACCGGATTGGTCACCGTCGACGCGGCCGAAGCCCATCACATCATTCACGTGCTGCGCGGCTCGGTGGGAGACATCGTGGAGCTCTTCGATGGCTGCGGACTGGCGGTCTCGGCCGAGATCACGTCGGTTCGCCGACGCGATGTCGAACTGCGGATCATCGCCGCGCGGCGGGACGAGCGGCCCGCGTGCGGGATCATTCTCGGCACCGCGGTTCCGAAGGGGGACCGGTTCGACTGGCTCATCGAGAAGGCGACGGAACTCGGCGTGACGAGAATCGTGCCGCTGGTCACCGCGCGCAGCGTCGTCGATCCGCGCGACAGCAAGCTCGACAAGTTGCGGCAGACGGTCATCGCCGCCTGCAAGCAATCGGGCCGCAATCATCTGCTCGAACTGTCACCGGTCACCACGTGGAGTGACTTCGTGAAGGGCGATCTCGCCGGCCACACGAGCTTCATCGCGCATCCGGGACCGGGTGCCGAGCCGCTGTCCGCGTCGCACTTGTCCGCGCAACCAACCATCGTTTTCGCCGTTGGTCCCGAAGGCGGCTTCACCGACGACGAGGTTTCGCTGGCCATCGCGCACGGAGCGAAACCAATCAGCCTCGGTCCGCTCACACTGAGGATCGAGACGGCGGCATTGGCGCTGGCGGCAAGATTCCTGTTGGACTGACGCCGGATTCGAACCGGATCAGTGTTCCACTCGCGGAATGTCCCGGCCGCGAGCGTACTTGCCGAAGGCAAAGAACGCGGCGGCCATCAACAGGTAGCCGATCGCGACATCCCACGAGCGGTACGTCAAAGCCGACGTTGAGACCGGGGTGGTGAACGCGAACAGGAAATCGACCATGTTGCGGTCGTGTTCGCTGAATTGGTACGCGTGCGTCAGACCGACGGCCGCGCAAAGGGCTCCGACCAGCGACCACACACCCGCGGTGAAAAACCGCCGGTCAATCAGGAAGGCCGAGATCGCTGCCAGGATCATGCACGTGAAGATGTATCCCTGCTGCAATGAAATCATGCCGTGCAGGACGAAGTCGCTCACGTTGGCGCGCGGATCGGCGATCAACAGATCCTGCAGCGACTTTCCCTCCGCCTTGTAGAACGCTCCCTGAGTGACGGTGAATCCCCACGCGGCGATCGCGGGGAAGAGACCGACCGCGACCGCCGGCGCATGTTCGCGCGGCACGGCCGAGAACGCCTGGGCCGTGATGATGATCCCGATCCAGAGGACGATCGCGATGCCGGACTCCATCGGAATCACGCTGTTGATCAGGCTGACCGTTCCCGTCAGGCAGATTGCCGTCACGACCAGGCCATTCAGCGTCGAATAGCCGGCCCGCGCGCCGAGCGCCTTCCAGCCGGGATGACCGATGTAGATCGTGGTCGGAAAGCAACTGCCAAACATCGCCGCACTCAGGGTTCCGATGCCGTTGGAGGCCAGCGAAGAGCGGGTCGAATACTTGTCACCTCCGGCTTCGGCCGATTCGATGTTTTGCAGGCTTCCGATCAGGTTGAACAGGCCCATCGGAACGATGACCGACAGCAGGCCGGCCCACTGCGCGGGGTCAGCCAGTCTCGCGAAGATCCTGTCACCGACAAACACCGGCAGATAAAAGCCCAGTTGTTGCATTGCCGATTGGATTCCGGCGGCGTTCATCGCCGAATCGCTCACCCACTTTGGAGCGGCAGGCCAGACGGATGTCAGTCCCGTCAGACACCACGCGATCGCGGTGCCGAACACCACCGCAATCAAACCTCCCGGCAGGTGAAAGGGAAACGGCACTTGTGCGAAGTAGGTGATCAGCACGATGGCGAGCGGCAGCATGGCGATCAGCGGCTTCTGAAAGATCTGCAGCGCGAAGCTCATCGCGATGAAGCCGATCGCGATGCCAGCGAGTGTCGACAACAGCGCGGCCCGCGGCGTGCGCCGCCGAATCGCATCGGCCACGAACGCGCCGAAGAACTCGATCAACCCGCTGCCGATGCAGGCCACCAGCCCCAACTCCCACGCGAGCGTCGCCGCATCGTGAGGCGACAGCCCCTCGGCCTTGGCCTTGCTGAACGCGGGAGCCATCACGAAGAAGACGTACACCAACAGCGATGGCGTGTTGATCCCGTACGGCAGCGCGGTCACGTCGCTGCGGCCGGTTGCCCGGGCCAGACGCCGCGCCTGCCACGCATAGAACAGGTTGCCGATCAGAATGCTGACCGCGGCTCCCGGCAGGATGTGGCGATACAGCAGGTACGCGGCGTCCCCCGTCATGCCGCACAGAAACGGATTGGAGCACAGCGTCAGGATCAGCAGCAGTTGAATCAGGTTGTCGACAAACAACCCAAAAAAACCGTCCAGATCGCGGCGGACAAACCACGGATACGGATGCGGGGAGGGAGCGTTGGCGTTCATGCGGAGCAGACTTGTAGGACGGTTTTTCAAACCGTCCGCCTTTGGTTGTAGCCACGTTCGCCAGAACGTGGGGAAGTCTCTGGATCTCCGCCCACGTTCTGGCGAACGTGGCTACGACGACAACCCTCACTACTTTGTCGTGACGAAGTGCAACGCGATCGCGTCAGCGCGGCCATTCGACTGGAACAGCTTCGAACTGCGCCGTCAGGCGGGTGATGGCTTCTTCGGCGTTCATGTTGAACAGCGCCTTGCCGCCGGTTCCCCAGTGGCCATTGTGATAGTGAAAGACGGCCACGGCATCGCGCAGCGTGCCGACGGCGGCGACGTCTTCCATGTCTCCCCCCTCGATCGCCTCGAACCGGATGTTGATCCCGGCGAAGGCGGTGATCAGGCCGCTCTGTCGATCGCGGGCGAACGTCACGGCACTCAGCCAATCGCAGTCCATCCACTTCAGACCGCGCGGTTTGCCGAGGGCTTGAGCCAGATCGATGAACTTGGCTTCGAGCCGTTCGCGCGTCTGCCGGAACTGACGGACCGCCTGCTGTGCGTCGCGTTTTCGCCAGCGTTTCGCCAGGGGAATCGCCGTCAAAGCCACTGCCAGCAACACCGCCACGCCGATCCCAATTCCCCAGATCCATCCCATGATCGCAGCCTCCTTCGAGGTCGTGTCCCTCAAGATTCGAAACCCGTCGCGATGATATCAGCGTCCGACTCGCAACAAAAGCGGCGGATGCTTCAACGATCGTGCGTGATCGGGTCGGGACGGCGGCAAGTTACTGTAGTCCCGTCGCTCCGCCGACGGGACGTCCGGTCGGCGGAGCGACCGGACTACAGTTCGTTCGACAACCCGACGAGCGTCCAACTTGCCCCCGGTTCGCGTTGTCCCTTAGAGTGGCGACCCGGTCGGTCCGCTCCAACTTTGAAAAAGGGTGTTTTCGGTGCAAGCAAAGATTGTTCTTCTTCCCGGCGACGGGATCGGTCCCGAAGTGGTGGCTCAGGGTGAGCGGGTCTTGAAGGCCGTCGCGCAGAAGTTCGGGCATTCGTTTCAGTTCACGAGCCATCCGATCGGCGGCTGCGCCATCGACGAATTCGGCGATCCGCTCCCCGAGCCGACGCTCAACGCCTGCCGCGCGTCGGACGCGATCCTGCTGGGAGCCGTCGGTGGCCCGAAGTGGGACGACCCCAACGCCAAGACGCGCCCCGAAGTCGGCCTGCTGAAGATCCGCAAGGAACTGGGACTGTTCGCCAACCTGCGACCGATCTTCGTGTCGCCGCATCTGGTCAGTTCGTCGCCGCTGAAGCCGGAAATCGTCGCCGGCACCGACATCC
>JAYTIB010000157.1:0-6112 GCA_043732205.1 Schlesneria sp.
GGTGATTTCCTGCTGAAGCGCTCGACGGGCATTTGTGGATCGATAGGCCGCCAGATAGCTCGGCACCGTCGTTTCAAGGTAAACACGTGGCCGATCCATTTCGCCGTCTCCAGAATTCTAACCCTTGTGTTTCGAAAGCAGTTCCGCGATCTGCACGGCGTTGGTCGCGGCCCCTTTGCGCAGATTGTCGCTGACGCACCAGAAGGTCAGGCCATTCGGGTGTGACAGGTCGCGGCGGATGCGGCCGATGAAGACCTCGTCGCGGCCGGTGCAGTTCATCGGCATCGGGTATTGGCCGTTCGCCAGGTCGTCGAGCACCACGATGCCGGGGAATGACTCGAACAGGCGGCGGGCTTCGTCGGGAGTCACCAGGCGTTCGGTTTCCACCCAGATCGTTTCGCTGTGGCAATTGGCCACCGGGATGCGAATACAGGTGGCGGAGATCTGGATCGACTGGTCGCCGAGAATCTTGCGCGTCTCGTAGACCATCTTCATCTCTTCGCTCGTGTAGCCCTCTTCCTTCGGTCCGCCGATTTGTGGGATGGCGTTGAAGGCGATCGCGTGCTTGAACACCGAGTACTCGTAGTTGCCGCTGGACAGGCTCGCCCTGGTCCCTTCCAGCAGATCGGCCGTCCCCTGCAGGCCCGCGCCGCTGACCGCCTGATAGGTGCTGACGATGACGCGCTTGACCCGCGCCGCATCGTGCAACGGCTTGAGCGCGAGCACCATCTGCGTCGTCGAACAGTTCGGGCTGGAGATGATTCCGCGGCCGATCGCCAATTGCCGGAGCGCGTCCTGCGGATTGATTTCGGGAATGACCAGCGGCACATCGGGCTGCATGCGGAAATAGCCCGATTCATCAATGACCAGGCAGCCCGCTTCGACTGCCGCGGGAAAGTAATCGCGGGCGGTTTCATCGGGAGTGCTGCCGATGACCAGATCGTGTCCCCGGAACGAATCCATTGTCAGTTCCTGGACGGTGTATTCCTTCCCCTGAAACGTCAGCTTGGTACCGGCGCTGCGCTTGGATGACAGGAACGTCCACGATCCGGCCTTGAGACCGCGCTCTTCGAGCAACTGGCACATGATCCGACCCACGGCCCCGGTGGCCCCGACAACGGCAACAGACTGAAACACGGTCGACATCCTTTGGAAAAAAACGCTTCGCCGACCCCGCCGGCGCGGGAGTCCGGCTCAAGTACGGCCTGAAGAAACTCCGTCACTCGACGGGGAATCTAGTGCTGCGTCCATGCTAAGACGTTGGGTTGTCTTCGTAGCCACGTTCGCCAGAACGTGGGGAGATGTTGGACTTACCCCACGCTCTGGCGAGCGTGGCTACCCCAAGATCAAGCGTTGACGCAACACTGGTGGAGGGAATGCTCGGCGGGAACCCCACCCTCCCGGTCCGCGTTTGTCAACAGGCGGTTGGGCCGGGGATCATAACGGACAACCAACGCTGCGTTCAATCGGCCGAAACGTTCCGGCGGTGATTGGCGAACTTGCGCAGATGTCTTCGCCGTGTCTCAACGCGAGAGTCTCAGCCGCATCACGTCGCGGGCGGCTCTGCGTTGCGGGCCAGCGCCGCGCGCAGCTCCATCAATTCGCGAGACTGTTCGGCGAGTTTCCGCTCCAACGCGGAGACTCGTTCGCCGACCCGCAGCCGGACCCGGAGTTCGTCGCGGTCGAAGGGCTTGGTGACAAAGTCGTCGGCCCCGGACTCCATTCCCTCGACCACGTCCTCTTTTTGCGAACGGCCTGTCAGCAGGATGATGTAGACGTGAAACGACCGTTCGGATTGACGGATGCGGCGGATCAGATCGATGCCGTCCATTTCCGGCATCATCCAATCCGTGATGACCAGCGGAAACTCATGCTGCTCGAACGTCTGCCAGGCTTCGAGACCGTTGGTCGTCACGACGACTTCGTGCCCCCATTTTTGCAGGTAGCTCTGCAACAGGCGGCGTGAAACGGGGTCGTCCTCGGCAATCAGAATTTTCATGAGCGGCCTCCCTCGTGACTCAAAGCCATCCCTTCTTCCAGCCATACAGCAGCACGCCGCCAATCAATCCGGCCGTGCCGATCATCACGCCCCAAAAACCCCACGGATGACCATGCCACGGAATGTACTCGAAATTCATCCCCCACGCGCCGAACGTCAAACCGGCGATCCCCACCACCATGCTGATGATCGCCAGGGTTTTCATGGTCACATTGAGGCGGTTCGACAAGACCATCTGATAGGCATCGAGCGCACCGGACACCATTTCGCGCTCGATATCCAGGAGGTCCAGGCACTTCAGTACATGATCGTGAACGTCCTGGAAGTAGACCAGTGTGTTCGGGGAAAACATCGGATGGTCGCGTCGCAGAAAGACATGAAACATCTCGCGCAGCGGAAAGAGCACGCGCCGCAGCGTCACGAGCGTCCGCTTTAGACGGAGCAGGCTCTGCACGGCCCGGGGATTCAACTGCGTGAACATTTCGATCTCGATCTCGTCGACCTGGTCCTCGATCCGGTCGATGACCGGGAAGTAGCCGTCGATGATGGCGTCCATCACCGCATAGACCAGAAACCCGACCCCTTCCCGCAGCATCGTCCCGCCGCGCGTCCAGCGGTTGTAGGCCTCTTCCAGCGCGGGCACCCGGCCGCGATGCAGCGTCACGACATAGTTCCGACCGATGAACAAATCGACTTCCGCAGTCCGCACCTCGTGGCCATCTGCGTCGGGCACCACGGCATACGTCACGACAAAAAAATACCCCTTGTACTCATCGACCTTGGGACGCTGCTCCCCTTTGGCCACGTCTTCAAGCGCCAGTGGATGGAAGCCGAAGTGCTCCTGCAGCATCGACAGTTCATCCGGCCCCGGATCCTGCACGTCGATCCAGACGACGTTGTCGGTGTCGCGGATGTAGCCGCCGAGGTCGTCGATCGGCACGCCCCGTTCCAGACAAACGCCACCGAGACAGGCGACCGTTTTCACGATGGCCGCAGGGGCGGGAGTCTGCAACGGAGCCGTGTCGTCGTGATCGCGCAGCGGAGTTGTCGGGTCAGTCATCGTGGTTCCACTCGTCCAAACCGCCATCGTCCATCAAGCCCACGCCCTTCGCAAGACATCAGGGCACGCCACTCAACGGGGAATTCACCCGGCGGTTCCTGACGAAAACGGCGGAGCAAGCAACCCCAAGTAATGGAGTTCAGCCACGGCTCCCAGCGGCTGGAGCGTTGGCCCTCCGGCCGAACCGAGATTCGGCCCGTCGCAGTACATCATGACCTGCGCGATCCGCTGGCCGACGGATTCCGGCTCGGTGTCTTCCAGCGCGAGGTAGATGCCGGAGCCAGCCAAAGGGTACGCCCAACCAAAGCACCCGTGAGGTCTCCACGACGGCAGGAGTTCGTCTGGAGCCACGTCCTGTCCGACCAGACCTTCCAGTTGACGGAAATACGCGAGGACTTCATCAGTCTCACAGGCATCGGCAATCACCGGCGTCATGTTGATGCCATCCTCTCGGGGCTTTCGGAGGGAGTCCGGCTCGATGCCCCGGCGCAGGTGTCGCCGTTGCAACGCCATCGCTGACATCTGATCCACGGCCTCGGGGATCGGCAGCCGTTCGAAGGCCAAGACCCGAACTCGCGGGTAATCCCGGACGCCCATGAAGGCGCGCCCGCAGGCCGGACAGTGTTCTTTGTGCTGCTCCATGTGTCCTGAATCCGTGGATCGCTTTGGGTAATCGTGGCAACCCCTACGAGACGCCTCTGTTCTGTCAGTCCGGTCCACTCGTCGTGCGGCTCATGCCGCCTGATGATCTGGCAGCGGACTCGACGATCTCCTCGTGGATGATATCCGGTTCAGTCTGAACGCGACCTGCGGGCGACGAGTTGGAGGCCGCACTGCTTCGGGACCGCTCGTGCGGTGGTGAGCACCGGCGTGGGGCGAGGGTGACAGTCTTGCGGCCGGAAGCTTCGCCGGACGCTCGCAGCGCGGCCAGCATTACCGTGACATCACCGTGATACTTGTCGGCGAACGCTTCGCGAATCTGTCGGATTTCGGAGAGGATTGGATCAAGCATGGCTACACCAAGGAATGTTGTTGGAGAATTCAGATGGTTGGAGATCGCAATCCAAACGATTCAGCCGCAACCGCCCATCAAGTCCACGCCTGTCGCAATGCCTCAGAGCGTCCCACCCTGCCGAATGGCGGTTGTCATGCGGGGATCCTAACCCAATCTCGGGGCCTTCCACAAAGCCGGCGCGCCCCGCGCCACCCGGCCGTCGTTGGCGATGGCTCAGATGAACTGGTCTGTTCACAACAGAAACGGTCAGTAGAATCCGCTCGTTCAAGGAAGTGATCGAAACACGGCTGCGGAAAGGAGTCTTGGTTCATGGATTCAGACATGCAAGTCCTCTACGACCAATACCTCTCTTACTTCCAAGACTTCCAATTCGACTTCGATCGTCACGTCGGCAAGGACGTTGGCGCTCGTTTTCGAGCAACGGTCCTCTCATTCGGTGAATTTTGCCAGGCTTGGCATTGCTGGGGACAACAAGGACTCCAAAGGCATTGGCGGCTGCGGTTTGAACTCGGCTATTCAAACTGGTCCATGAATCAGGTGTCGCGACTCGCCGATATATTTTCCAACGGTGACAGCAGAGCGACTCAATCAAAACGCGTTGCCTAGTCTTGGCTACCCAACCGGTTCTCCGGAGTAGCGTGCTCCTCCGGAGAACCAGCCGTGCGAAGCACCGAGTTTCGGCAAAGCCATTCGAAAAGCGCATCCGGGCTGTTGGGGTCGTCGGTCACGGCGATGTTGAAGAACTCGTCCAACTGGGCTGGCGATCGGATGTGCAATTGCACTCCGATCAATTCACACAGTCGCCAGAGCAAGAGTCTTGGCTCGTTCTCGTCTTCCAACAGGCGGGAACTGCGGGTCAGAAACAGCGCGACCTGTTGAAACGACTCGCCACCAAGTGCCACGTTCTCAAGCAATGGCTCCAAGCCCATTGCGAGTTGAACTGCGTTTCGTACTGACCAGTTTCCGGGAACGGAAAACGTCAGGACACGAGGCAAGCGATCCTTGAACGGCTTCGCTTCATCATCAGCAAGCTCGACGGATTCGACCATCTTATTGGCAATGTCGATCGCGGGTCGCTCTTCGAGGGTGCTTAGGGTGTAAATGAGATCTTCGACCCTCAATGGGTAATCGGGAGATGTCTCGTTGCCGGGAACAAAAGCGATGATCGGTTGACCAGCATCGTCGAGTGGCCCTTCGCAGACGATCAGCGATCCTTCGGGATGCGTCTTCCATCCCTGCGACGAGAGATAGGCCGCCACTTCCGGCAGTGAGATCGACCGTCCGAAGTCCGTCAATCGAAACCGGCGAGTCATACGGTTCCCCCTTGTCTGAGCCGATCCATAATCCTTGCCAGGTCGACCGCCGAGAAGGTCTGTGCCGTTGGGATTGCAATTCGAATAGTCGAAGAGTTGGCCACAGGCTCGCAACCCTTCAACGATCGCCAGAAGCAGGAACCCCGCAACACCAACTCGTCCGGTTGCTGCTGAACGCGCAGTGCTTCCTCCTGCGGCAGAATGTGGACAACGAGAATTCGAGGCGTTGCCACCCGTTCATCGCGCAAGTCATCGTAGCAATCGACATCGAGATCGATCGCGATCGTATTCTGACGGTCAACCGGCGACATCGTACTCTTGATTTGAAGATCCAGTGTTCGCCCGGACTCCACGAATCGCCTCTTCCCTGTTTGAGGGTTCGTTCGCGTCGTCACCTCGTGAAGAGTGAGATCGATGCCATAGTCGAACTCACGAGTCGAAAAGTTCATCCCCACGCTGGCAGCTACTGCGGCGACATACGCTCGCGACAGAAGCTCTTGGCGATGCTGGGATGTAATCACGAGTCACCCGATCCGCACAAGACTCTCATTGAAGCGTCACCCGATGTTGCCGAGCGTGACGCGGGGCACAATCACGCTCCGCTCGATTGTTCAAGCTCACCCCTTGACCAAGTCCCTCAGCACTTTGTGCAGGATGCCGCCGTGGCGGTAGTACTCGACTTCGACGGGGGTGTCGATGCGGCAGGTGGCGACGAAGTGGATCGC
>JAYTIB010000158.1:0-15657 GCA_043732205.1 Schlesneria sp.
CCGCAGGCGGTGACCATCAGATCCCGGAAGTAGCCGACGAACTGATCGGTCAGCGCCTCGAGTTGCACCCCTTCGTTCAGGGCTCCTTCCAAACGCTGCAACGCCCCGGCGCGATCCCGACCGATCAGGGCATCAATGATCCCGACCACCCGATCATCGGGAGCCGTCCCCAGCAGCCGATGCACGTCGGCCGACGTGATTTTCTCCGCCCCGAACGCCAGCAATTGATCGAACAGCGACTGGCTGTCGCGCATCGAACCGGCCGCCCGCCGGGCGACCAGTTCCAGCGCTGCGGGCTCGACCTGAAACCCTTCGGCCTCGGCCAGTTGCCCCAGGCGGAGCGAGATATTGTCGACGGAAATCGTGCCGAAATCGAACCGCTGGCAGCGCGACAGGATCGTGTCCGGAACCTTGTTGGGTTCGGTCGTGCAAAAGATGAACTTCACCAGCGGCGGCGGCTCTTCCAGAGTTTTCAGGAGCGCGTTGAACGCCTCCTTGGTGAGCATGTGAACTTCGTCGATGATGTAGACTTTGTACTTCGACCGCATCGACTTGACGCCGACATTCGCCCGCAACGTGCGGATGTCGTCGATCCCGCGGTTCGAAGCACCATCGATCTCCGAGACGTCGACATCCTGGCCGGTGCTGATGCCATTGCAGATCTCACACTGGTTGCAGGGAACTCCGTCCTTGTCGATGTTCGGGCAGTTGAGTGCCTTGGCGAAGATCCGCGCCATCGACGTCTTGCCGACCCCGCGGGCACCAGTGAACAAGTAGGCATGCGCCACGCGACCTTCGCGGATCGCGTTTCTCAGCGTTTGAGAAATCCGTTCCTGGCCGACCACTTCGGTAAACGTTTGCGGCCGAAATCGCCGGGCCAGAACTGTGTATTGTGCGTCCATGTCGTCGTGTCACCGGGATGCGGGAAAAGTGGCGGTGGAGTGCCGCAACACTTTCGCAGCACGCACTTGGAATCGCAAGGAGGGGGCGGGGGAGCGGCACGCCGTGACAGCTCCGCTTGTCACCCGACTCCGGTCCCACGGCTCCACTTGCAGTTTGCTCGATCTTCCTCTAACTTCGCACGCCGCTTCAACCGAAACAACCGTCAAAGTCCGTTACTCGCAACTCGCACAAGGAACACAATGGCCGATTTGATTCCTCCTCATGGTGGATTGTCCGAACCTGTTTGCCGAACCGTCGGCGCGGACGACATCGCCTCGTTCAAGGCCGAGGCCGCCGCACTGCCGAAGGTCTCCGTCTCCGCTGCCGACCTGTCGACTGTCTATCGCCTGGGGGACGGAACCCTCAGCCCATTGACCGGGCCGATGAACAGCGAAACGTATCACCACGTGCTCGAAGAGAGCGTGATCACGCATCACGGCAAGAAGTACGCTTGGACGATTCCGCTGGCGTTTCCCGTGACCGGTGAACTGGCCAAGACGCTGAAGGAAGGTCAGAAGGTCGCCCTGGCCGGACCGGACGGCGAAGTGGCCGCGACGCTCGACATCTCCGACGTCTATCCCTGGCCGAAGTTGAAGTATCTGCAGAGCGTCTACCTGTCGGATCGCGTCGACCATCCGGGAGCCAACATGGTTCTCGATGGAGACAAGGCGAATTCACACCTGATCGGTGGCGAGATCCGCGTGCTGCCCCAGCCGAAGAATCCCAAGTTTGGCAAGTACGTGCTCACTCCGCGTGAAGTCCGCAAGCTTCTGTCCGCGAAAGGCTGCGACGCGGCCGTTGCGTTTCAGACTCGCAACCCGTTGCACCGGGCGCATGAGTACGCGCTGGTCTACGGCTTGGAAACTTTGATCCGCGAGGGAAAGAACGCGTTGGCCGTACTCAACCCGCTGATCGGCGAAACCAAGGGGGACGACGTCAATGCCGAGATCCGCATGGCGACGTACGAAGCTCTGATCGCGCAGCGTCAACTGGGCGATGGCGACAGCGATCAAAGCCTGTGGGGACCGCGCAACGAATCGGTTCCCGATCGTGTCGTGTTGCTCGGCTTGGACATCAAGATGTTCTACGGCGGGCCGAAGGAAGCGGTGATGCACGCCATCTACCGTCAGAACATGGGCTACACTCACATCGTCATCGGCCGCAAGCACGCCGACGCACCGTATGCCAACGGCGAGAACATCTGGGGCGACTTCGACGCGCACCAGATCTTCGACAAGCTGAACGGCGACCTGCAGATCCAACCGTTGAAGGTGGGCTTCGCCGCCTACTATGATTCGGTCGGGCGAGTGGACCTGACCGAGCGTCATCAGGGTGAAAAGCCGGTCTCGATTTCCGGCAAGGACATCCGCGCGACGCTGCTGAAGGCTGAACAGGTCGACCCGCGCGTCATGCGGCCCAGCACGAGCCAGATCCTGGGTGCCGCGATGAAGACCGCCTGATCACGGTCCGGATGGTTCACTGTCCGGATGCGAAATCACGAGCCCCTTGTTTTGTTCGGAACGTCCGAGAAAACAAGGGGCTTTTCGTTTCCACCTCATGCGGTGGAAGGCGAGGTACTTGAGTCGTTTAACCCTGAGCCAACGGCGAAGGTGATGGATGCCAGCGCCCCGATTGTTGTCTTGACCAAGCCTCCCGCAACGGACGCTTCAGCCCGCCCCGCCTTCGCCGTTGGCTCAGGGTTAAACGACTCGGCTTGGAACACGTGCGGTGTGATTCACGGCTTGAACTTCTGGTGGCACTTGTCGCAGGCTTCCATGCCGAGTCGGAAATGATCGGCGGCGGAATCGTTTCGAGCCTTGATCGCGGCAGCCGCCCGGGACATGTGTCCCTGCAATTCAAGACAGGTTTCCTGCCAAGCGGGCTTGTCGGCGGGGTTCTTGACCGCCTGCGTGTCTCCGTGAACCGCGAGGATCATCAGTGCGATTGCCATCGCGTGCCGGCTCTCCGTGTCGGGATCCTTGGGTCGGCGCAGCGCCCGCCTGATCGATTCGCTCCGTTCCTTCATGACATGCATCAGGAAACCGGCCCGCGCGAGTTTGCCCCAGTCCGCTTCGACGGCCGGAGTGCCGCTCAGTTTCCCCTCCACGGCCTCCTTGAGTCGCGGCAGTGCCTGAGCCGCCTCATCAAACGACGCCGCGCGCGCCAAGGCCAGCGCAGCATTGCGCAGACCGGGAGCGGATTTCTTCAGGGGTGAATCCGTCTCGTGTTCCGCCAGAGCCTGCGCCAGAATCGCGATTTGAATCGCCTGCCGCTTCAGTTGATCGCGCCGATCGTTGTACGATTCGACCGACGAGAGCCCTTGATCGGCGGCTGTTAAGAGTGAGCCCACTTCCGCGGTCAAGTCCGCGGGGAATGCGACGTCGTTCGTCAGCTTGACGGGCGGAGCAGCAATCACAGACCAGGCGACAACCAGGAAAGCGATAGCCGCGAAGATTCCGCAGAGACCAGCCGCCCGAATTGGTGTTCGTGTCTTCATCAGAGTCCCTTCCGGAATCAATGGCGAACCGGAATCGTCGGTGTGTGGATCGAGTTGAGCGACGAGGTCGCGGGCGACATGCTCACGTGCGACAAGATCGCGGGCCGCGATTCTCAAAGGCCGCGTGTCAGGTGTCAAGGAATGCCCCCGTGAGTCACGCTTCGCGACTGTTTGCCGTCGTTCCCGCCGCGGGACTCAGCCGGCGCATGGGTCAGCCCAAACTGTTGCTGACACTGGCGGGCGTTCCCATCATCGAACGGCTGCTGCTGGCGCTGGACCATCCCGCCATCACGAGCTGCTCTGTGGTTGTTCGCTCGGGCGATGTCGACTTGCAAAAAGAAGTGTCGCGTCTCGGTGGTTCGCTCGTCGTTCCGGCGATCGATCCGCCTGACATGCGCGCCAGCGTGTCGCTCGCGCTGGATTCGATCCAGCGTGAATTCTCACCACGCGACGACGACGGCTGGTTGCTCGTCCCGGCGGATCATCCGGTTCTCGATCACGGCCTGATCGATGCGGTGCTGGCTTGCTGGCACGCCGATCACCCAACAATCTTGGTGCCGCGTTGCGGGCATCGGCGGGGACATCCGACGCTGTTCCGGTGGAGCCTGGCGCGTGAGGTCGCACGCATACCCGCCGACCGCGGCCTGAACTGGCTCCTTCGCGAACATGCGGATGAAGTCTCTGAGCTTCCCGTCGAAACCGACGAAGCACTCACGGACCTCGACACACCGGAGGACTATGCGAGACTGCAGGCGAAGTGGGAAGGGGCGGCACCCCGTTGAACGTTCGGAGCAGGGCCATCGCCATAGGTTGCATCCAGCGCGATTCTCCCGATACTCTTTGCGCAGTCGTCGCCATCTCGGCGCGAATGCCCCGCTGAGGTTCCTCGCGGGCGAAACACTCACACTCCACAGACCGAAAGAGACTGTCATGCAGGACAACGGATTGGACCGCCGCGATTTTCACAAGCTGACTGTCGCGGCTCTGGGCGGGATGATTGCTGGAACGACGATCGGCTGTGGTGGCAATGGTGGGACGCCGACACCGAAGTCCAATCCGACCGGACCGACGCCAGCGAATACCGTCGCGCTGACCGACACCGAGAAACTGATCATCGACGAACCGCACACCTGCCGCGGTTTGAATTCGTGCAAGAACCTCGGTCGCGGCAAGGACAACGCCTGCGCCGGGCAGGGAACGTGCGCCAGCCTCGCCGATTCCACCTGCGGCGGCAACAACGAGTGCAAGGGACAGGGCGGGTGCGGCGAAGAACCGGGGATGAATTCCTGCAAGGGCAAAGGCGCGTGTCATATGCCGTTGATGGACGCCGCGTGGACCAAGGCCCGCAAGGCATTCGAGGGTGCGATGAAGAAGAGCGGCAAGACGGTGGGTGCCGCGCCGGAACAGGCCAAGGAATGACAGTCGCATTGACCGCGCGCATCGGGATCGTCACCGTCTCGGACCGAGCCAGCCGCGGTGAGTACGAAGATCGTGGCGGTCCGGCGATCCGTGAATATCTCGCCGAAGTCCTGACCAGCCCCTTCGAACCCGTGCCGCGCGTCATCGCCGACGAGCAGTCGTTGATCGAGCAGACGTTGCGCGAACTGTGCGAAGCCGAGCAGTGCTGCCTGGTGATCACCACCGGTGGCACGGGTCCGGCGCAGCGCGACGTGACTCCCGAAGCGACGGAAGCGGTCTGTCAGAAAATGATGCCGGGATTTGGCGAGTTGATGCGCAAAGTGTCGCTCGAAAAAGTTTCCACGGCGATTTTGTCGAGACAAACGGCCGGCATCTGCGGCCGGGCTCTGATTGTGAATCTGCCGGGCCAGCCCAAAGCCATCAAGGAATGCCTGGACGCGGTCTTCCCGGCGATTCCCTACTGCATCGACCTGTTGGAAGGACCGTATCTCACCACGGACGAAACCAAGATCAAGGCCTTCCGGCCCAAGAAGTGAGGCGGGAGGAAGGAGACCGGAGACGGGAGGCCGGAGGAAGCGGGCGCAGCAGCCTTTTTCCTTCTGCCTCCAGCCTCCAGCCTCCAGCCTCCGGCCTTCCCACACGCCATGTCCACGCCACCGACCGATGATCCGCTGCAGACTCCCGTGCAATTCGTGCGCGGTGTGGGACCGGTGCGGGCCGATTTGCTGGCCAAGCTCAATCTGCTGACGGCGAGTGATCTGCTCTTCAACCTGCCGCGCGAAGTGCTCGACCTGACGCGCGTCGTACCGGTCTTCGAGTTGAAACCGGACGCGGTGCAGACCGTCTGCGGGATCGTCGTTGATCGCGATGCCAAGGAGACGGCCAAGGGCATGGTGATCGTCGCGGTGCTGCTGCAATCCGATGGCGGCTTCGTGCGCGGAGTCTGGTTCAATCAACTGTTCATGCTCCGCAAGTTCGAGCTCGGCCAGCGCGTGATGTTCTCGGGCAAGCCCAAGTTCAGCCAGCGTCGCTGGGAGTTCTCGCATCCGCATTTGCAGTTCCTCGGTGACGATGAGGACGACGTCACGGGCGGCATGTTGCCGCGGTATGGATTGACCGAGGGACTGCAACAACACGAGATGCGCCGCCTGATGCGGAATGCCGTGGAAGACTACGCGCACCTGGTTCCCGAGATGCTGCCGGAGAGTTTCCGCGAGCGTGCGCAACTGACCGAGATCAAGCAGGCGCTGACCCACATTCATCTGCCGAAGTCACTCGACGAATACGAAGCCGGCCGGCGGCGGGTGTTGTTCGATGACTTGCTTGAGTTTCAGTTGGGATTGGCAATGCGCCGCCGGATGTGGCGCAAGACACAGCGGGCGGTCGCGCTGCCCAATTCAGCCAAGGTCGACGCCCGGATCCGCCGGTTGTTCTCGTTCCGGTTCACTGGTGGTCAGGACCACGCGGTCACAGAAATCGTGGCCGACCTGGCGCTCGATCGAGCGATGCACCGTCTGCTGCAGGCCGACGTCGGTGCGGGAAAAACCGCCGTCGCCGTGTATGCCATGCTGGTCGCAATCGCCGCGGGACATCAGGCGGTGATCATGGCCCCGACCGAAGTACTCGCCCAGCAGCATTGGCAGACGGTCGATGCGCTGCTCAAGGAAAGCCGCGTGGAGCGGCGGCTGCTGACGGGGCAACTGGCCGCGGCCGCGCGGCGCGAGACGCTGGAATCGATCGCGTCGGGAAAAGTTCAGATGGTGATCGGCACGCAAGCGCTCATTCAAACCAGCGTGAAGTTTCACTCGCTCGGCCTGGCGGTGATCGACGAGCAGCACAAGTTCGGCGTGATGCAACGTTCGAAGTTTTCCGAGGGACCGGTCGCGCCGCATGTGCTGGTGATGACCGCCACCCCGATTCCGCGCAGCCTCTGCCTGACTCAGTTCGGCGACTTGGATCTGACCGTGATCAACGAGCTGCCTCCCGGACGACAGCGGGTCGTGACCAGCCGCATCCACGGTCATCCGGCGGCGCGCAAGGTCTGGGATTTCATCCGCGAGCGGCTGCGCGAGGGCCGCCAAGCCTACATCGTCTGTCCGCGCGTCGAGGAAGATGCGTCGCTGCCGGTCGGGGTTGACGCCACCGCCAGCGCCGAGGCGGTCTTTCGCGATGTCTCCGCGGGAGACCTCAAGGAGTTCCGCGTGGGACTGGTTCACGGTCAGCAGTCGCGTGAGGAACGGAGCAGCACGATGGCGGCCTTTCGCAACGGCGATGTCCATGTGCTCGTCGCGACGACCGTGATCGAAGTCGGTGTCGATGTGCCGAATGCCACGCTGATGATCGTGCATCAGGCCGAGCGATTCGGACTGTCGCAACTGCATCAATTGCGGGGACGAATCGGTCGCGGGCGGTTTCAGGGATATTGCTTCCTGTTCAGCGAAGCGGAAACTCCGGAAGCGTTCGCGCGGTTGTCGGCGATGGAATCGACGTCCGACGGCTTCCGCATCGCCGAGGTCGACTTCGAATTGCGCGGGCCGGGCGACGTGCTGGGAACCCGACAAAGCGGCTCGCTGCCGTTGCGCGTGGCAGATCTGGTGCGCGACAAGGCTCTGTTGGAGGAGGCCCGCATCGCCGCCTTCAACCTGGTGGAAAGCGGTGAATTCGACGAGCCTGAATTCGCACCGCTGAAGATTCGCGTCCTCGAACGGTTCGCCAAGTTGATGGACCTGCAACAAACGGGGTGATCGCATGCCGATGGAACTGAACCCGATTGACGAGTCGCAACCCGGACAATCTTCAAGCTCGATTGATCCCGCCGTGGCATCGGTCATTCGGGGACGCCGCACCATTGCCGCCTATCGCCCCGAGTTGCCGCCGCGCGAGATCGTTCTCAACGCGATCGAACTGGCCCGCTGGGCTCCCAATCACAAGAAGACCGAACCGTGGCACGTGATCTGGCTCGGCCCGGAATCGGTGCGCGCCGTGGTTGATCTCAATTCACGAATCATCGCAGCGGCCAAAGGAACGGCAGAGGCCGAGTTGAAGTCCAAGAAGTGGGCGCAGGTTCCGGGCTGGTTGGTGGTCACGTGTGATCTGGCCGCCGATGCGTTCCGCCGCGAAGAGGACTACGCCGCCTGCTGCTGCGCGATCCAAAACCTGATGTTGGCGCTCTGGTCGGCCGGGATCGGAACCAAGTGGTCGACGGGCGACGTGATCCGGCATTCCGATTTCCACGAGTTGCTCGGGATCGATCCCAACGCACAGCGTGTCGTCGGCATGGTCTGGTACGGCTACCCGACGGTGGTCCCCCAGCAGACACGCCATCCGGTGGAATCATTCCTGCGCGAGTTGCCGTGAAACGTGGAAGCGGCGAGCACGGGTTGCCTGCTGCTCTCACTTGGCCGTTGTGTAGCTGAAGGCTGGTGATGACTCTTCAGCCCGGAGGGCGGCAGATTGTAGCCCACGGCGCGAGCCGTGGGTTGCGTGGCGAAGATCCCGCATTAGCCTGGAGGGCGATACTTCAAAGAACCTTCAGCTTCCTTCGATGTGTCGCCCTCCGGGCTGAGAAGAGGCCGCTGCCGATCTCCCACGGCTCGCGCCGTGGGCTACCATCTGCCGCCCTCCGGGCTAGAACCACGACGACCACGGTCAGGTTGGCGCTGCAGGTCTAGTCGCTCCCGTCTGTCCCGTCACGGATTCAAAAGTCTAGCAAAGCCGCGCCGTCATCTCGGGTGATCAGGGCTTGAACGAGTTGGGGTGACGCCGAGAGAGAGACAAACCGCACGGCACCATCCGCCATCAGCACATGCACGCCGCCCACGTGTTTGCTACTGGCACCGTTTGGGTCGCCGAATCTCGTGACGGTCGCCGCATCGATGTCCTGCGGTTTCATCCAGGGGATGTTGAGTTGGCAGGCTTCCACCACCATCAGGGTATTGGACGTCCCGTCGGTCACGTCCATCATCTTGACACATTTCCCCGCTCCCAGAACGGTGTGGTCGCCGGTGATCGTTGCATAGCACGTATTCGGGCCGGTGGAGGGATACGACGGACACACGTACACCTGCGGTGCCGGGTTGAGAAACCGCGAATTCGACGGACCATCCCACGCTTCATTGAAGTTGTACATGTTGTAAAGCGGAGCTTGGTCGACGTACGGCAGAATCGAAACCCGCCAACTCAACTTGGGCTGCCCCTGTTGGTCATTCAGGTGGGCTGCCGGGAACAGCAGGAAGGTATCGTGATAGTTGTGCATCGCGAGGCCGATCTGCTTGAGATTGTTCTTACACTGCGTCCGTCGCGCCGCCTCGCGCGCCTGTTGGACCGCCGGCAACAGCAACGCCGCCATGATTCCCCCACAGACGAACAAGCCCCCAAACACGACGGCCGCAACGATGAGCATGGTCTGGCCGCCTGAGCTTCCACCATTCTTCCGCTTCTTCTTGGAGCCGCTCTTGCTCGCCGGGCTCCGCCTTAGTTTCTCTCCGCAGTAGGGGCACTCGGAATCCGTCGATGAAACCTTTTCCGCACAACTGGGACAAAGCATGCTGTCTTCCTGGGTGTGATTTGTGTCAGTCGGATCCGGCGAGATTCGACCTGAAATTCGCAGGGGAGTCAATCGACACGGCGCGTTTGGTCAACACCGTACGCGGCCCAAACGGAGTCGTTTAGCCCTGAGCCAACGGCGAAGGTGTCGGGTGCCAGCGGCCCGATTCCAATGCCGACAGAGCCTGCAACGACGGACGATTCCATCCCTCCAACCTTCGGCCGCATGAGGTATGAACGAGTCACTCTTCGCAGCGCACGGGCGCGTCGCGCAGTCGGTCGAGTCCCAGCAGGAACAGGTCGCGCACAGCCCGCGTCATTTCTTTCACATTGATCTTCGACTGGCCAACGATCCGGTCCTCGAACGTGATCGGGGTCTCGGCGAGGCGGCAGCCGACGCGGACGCAGCGGTACAGCATTTCTTCCTGGAATGCATAGCCGCGTGAACGGAACCGGGCGAAGTCGATCTCTTTCAGCTTGGAGATGCGATAGCAACGGAACGCGCCGCTGCAATCGCGAGTGTTCAAGCCCAGCAGCACGCGCGAGTAGACGTTGATCCCCTGACTCATCACGTGCCGCTTCAGGCTCCAGCCGACGATGCCACCGCCGGGAACATAGCGCGACCCGATCCCGACATCGGCCACTTCCATGCACTGGCGAACGGCGGACAGGTGCCGTGGATGGTGGCTGAAGTCGGCATCCATGTTCAGGACGAATTCGTAGCCGTGGTCGATCGCCCAGCGCAGTCCCGCCAGCGTCGCCGCACCCAGTCCCTCTTTCTTCGTCCGCAGCAACAACAGAACCCGAGGATCATTCCGCCCCAGTTCACGGGCGACTTCGGCCGTACCGTCCGGCGAATTGTCGTCGACCACCAGCACATCGGCGGTGGGCAGGGATTCCAAGATCAGGGGAATCAACCGGGCAATGTTCTCGCGTTCGTTATAGGTGCAGATTGTGACCAGGGTTCGTCCCGAAGTTCCTTCGGGCCGCAACGATTCAGAGGACATTGGTGTTTCCGGAAATTGGCAGCCGGTCCGATGCCTTGATCGGTGCGGACTGCGGGGATGAAGTGTCGACGACGAACGTCAACGTTGTTTTGGCTCACGACTTGGAGTGACCACTGGCGGGGTGGGCAGATTTGAAAGTGGTGGCAAGCCCTGTGACAAGACGGGCTGGACTTCCTGCGTGAGGACCGGCACCTCCAAGTGTGGCACGGCGGGGAGACCGCCTCGGTCGGGCAAGGCGGGCAATTCGAGAAGCAACGCCGGCTTCGCCCCGACGCCACCGACAACAGGAGGCTTGTCGTTCCACACCGCCAGCAGTGCGACGATGTGCTCATCCATTCCGCCGGCCATGCGCTGTGCGGCCTGCAGGACATCACGGCAGCGGGGATCGTCCTCGTAGTGCAGCAGCAGCCCGAGTAGGAACAGGCGATCCGCGTCCCTGGGATCCTCACGCACCCAGTCGGCCACCTTGTGCAGGATGGATGTCCGGACAATCTCACTCCCCGGTCCAAACAGCATCGCCAGCTTGATTCCCGTCACAGGCAATTGGGGATCGAGAAACAGTCCCCGCTTGAACTCGCGCACTGCCGAGGCGTAGTGCAGCATCGCGACGTACGTGAATCCCTGTCGCAACCGGGCTTCACCACGATCACCGGCCGCATCAATGGCGCTGCGGTAGTTCATGTACGCCTGAGCCCACAGATGCTTCCGCAGCTTTTCGTCGCCGCGTGACTGGTGTTCCAGACTCTTCAGCCGGGCGGCAGGCGATGAAGGATTGGCGGGACGCTTGGCAGGATCGTCGAAGTGATCGATGGGCGTCTTGTCGGCAATTGGAAACACGGACACCGTGGGAATGAAACTCACCTGCGACACGGGGGCGGAAGCGGGAAACCATACCGGCGCGGAACCCACGAAGATCGGCATCCGGGTTTCGTAGTGATGATAATGACGATGTGCGCCGAGGCCGCTGACTGCCACCAATTGGTATGGTCCGACTCCCGTGACGGGCGAGAAATATGTCGTGGATGACGCTCCTGCCTCTGAGCCCCGATTCCAAGAAGTCAGGTCTCCCCGGTGATGCCCGCTGTGATGGTGCTGAGCCTCCGCGGAAGACGCGCCGCACCAGGCGATCAAGCACAGGAGTAACAAACGGAAACGAACCATGCGGTGGCCTGCTGAAAAACTGTTGGGACCGGCGCGTCAATAACGGTCGGGATTCGGTGAGAATCAGCCGTAGCACGGACGCCTCGTCCGTGCGTCCAAACCCCAGTCATCTCACGAAAGGGGACGCACGGACGAGGCGTCCGTGCTACGACAGTTATTGATGCGCCGGCTGTGGGCATCGGGCGGCGGGCATTATGGGACATTGCTTCTGAAATGGTCAACATGCGATCGGGAAGTCCGGCGCGGGCTGTCGAGTTTCGGGCGGAACCCCGTCTCGTTAGAATCCGCGTCGCTCGTGGATCTTGTTCCTCCGTTCACTTCAAGGATTGCATCATGCCTGTCCGTTCCGCTTCGTGGATTGTGGCCCTGCTGGCCGTCTGTTCGTCCCTGTGCCTCGCAGCCGATCCCCCCAAGCCGAAGCCGATCAAGGCGATGCTCATCACGGGTGGGTGCTGTCATGACTATGCCAAGCAGAAGGAAGTCCTCAAGAAGGGAATTCAGCAGCGGGCACTGGTCGACATCACGCTGGTTCACACCGCCGACACCACCACCAAGGCCCGGTTCGAAATGTATGAGAAGGCCGACTGGGCCAAGGGCTACGATGTCGTCATTCACGACGAATGCACTTCCGACGTGAAGGAACTGCCCTACGTCGAAAACATCCTGAACGCCCACAAGAACGGCGTGGCGGCGGTCAACCTGCACTGTGCGATGCACTGTTACCGCACCGGCAAGGACGACTGGTTCCAGTTCGTCGGCATCCAGTCTTCGGGGCACGGTCCGCAGAAGCCGATCGACGTGACGTTCTTGGACCGCAACCATCCCGTGACCAAGGGACTCGAAAACTGGACCACGGTCAACGAAGAGCTGTACAACAACATCAAGCCGATTGAATCCGCCAAGCCGCTGGCCCGCGGTCGCCAGGACACCGGCAAGAACGTGGATGACTTCGTCGTGGCCTGGGCCAACGAATACGGCAAGGCCCGCGTCTTCAGCACGACGCTCGGGCACAACAACGCCACCGTCGCCGACCCACGCTACCTGGACCTCGTCACCCACGGATTGCTGTGGTCCGTCGGCAAGCTGACCGACGACGGCAAGCCGATGCCCGGCTACGAGGGGACCGGGGTCGAGCCAATCGATGTCAACACTCTCAAGCCGGAACCGGACCCCAAGGCGTCGGCGAAGTAGTGGCGAGTGGTGAGTGGCGAGTGACGAGTGACGAGGCGAAGTCGCTCCTTCTCGCTCGTTCACTTGCGCTCGATCACCATCGATCCGGCACCTCAGTACTACTAACGATTTGATTGTTGCGCGGCACGCGAAGATTGCCCGGATGTGAAAACAGAATCCAACCTAACTCAAGACGACAAGGATGACAGAAAGATTAAGGACAGAAACATGACTGAAGACGACGACGACCAGGATGGGGTGTCTCATTTTTCTGTCCGCAATTTTTCTGTCTGAATCCTGTGGCTCCGGCCATAGGCCGCGCGGTGCCTTTCGGGGACTCTGCCGCCTTGGCAAACCTGCATGGATTTCGCGATCTCAGCGCGGGGCGGGCGACGAACCTTCACAAACTTCCATTCTTGAACAGTCTCAAACGGCGACATTCCGAACCGGGCGCACAATGACTGTGTGAGTCAACGCTTCGCAGCCTCTCCTCTGGAAAACGACGCTTATGGCGTTCAGGGAGGTTCCCTCGCGTGGTGGGGTGGATGCCCCAAGCAGGCCGCACCGGGCGGCTGACGCGGGTTTGAGTGCAGGGTAATGCCGGAGACGTCATTGTCGTCGACCGACAGTGAGCTCTCGGAAGCGGGACTTGTGCGGCGAAAGGGATTTGAAGTTTGCGTTCTGTGGTGATTGTTCCAGCGCACCGCCTTTGGCGGCCCAACCTGAGAGGAGACCTGAATGACTCCGACACGGTCTGTGGATTTCCGGCGCCCCGGATGGCATCAATGGCACCAACGCACCCACGGCCCTCCGCCGTAGTTGAGGTCGACGAATCGCCGACCCGTCCCGCCGCCCGTCCCACAGTGTGAGCACAATTCGCAGCGGTCATTCCAACAACAGGACAAGACGATCCGGTCGCAGTGACGCACTTGCCCGTGATCACGAGACCGCGACAACAAGCCCGGCCTGCTCCATGCAGGCCGGGCTTTTTTCTTTCTCACGCGGTGGGAAGTGACGTATTCGCGTCGTTTAACCCTGAGCCAACGGCGAAGGTGGAGCGGGCAGACGCGTTCGTCTCCGCTGGCACTGTCGGCACACACATTAGGCCGCTGGCACCCGACGCCTTCGCCGTTGGCTCAGGGTTAAACGATTCCGTCCAAGCCGCGTGCGGTGTCTTGCGCCGTTCACGACTGCGCGATTGGGTTCGATTGTTGAAAGCGCTGCAGGCTGAGGAAGCTGATCGGAAGCGTTGTGGATCGGTTGAGCGCCAGGTCCGCCAGTGCTTCGCCGATCACCGGCGCGAACTTGAATCCGTGCCCCGAGAATCCCGCAGCGATGGCGACGTTGTTCCACTGCGGATGCGTATCGACGATGAAGTGCTGATCCGGTGTCAGCGTGTACAGGCAGACCGAATGCCGGGCCGGCGTCGTGTCCAGTCCCGGCAAATGCAACCGGATGAAGTCCGCCAGCCGGGTGATGTCCTCGTCGTGCATCGCGCGATCAACGTGGGCCGGATCGTCGACCGGTTGACCGCCGGAATGCTCCGCCAATTTGACCGTGCGGCCATCCATGCTTGGGAACCCGTAGAACGTTCCGTGCGGCAACTCGAAGAAGTACGTCGGCATCCCCTGATCGACTCCGAACCGGCCGTCGCGAATCGGGAACCAGCCGACGAATTTGCGAACCACGTTGAGCGGCAGCCCGATTTCGCTCAGGCACTGGCTCGCCCAGGCCCCGGCGGTGATGACCAGGGAACCGGCCGAGTACTCCGCGCGATCCGTGCGGACGACGACCGAACTGCCGTTGGAAGTCCAGTCGCGCACGCGCTCGTCCGGTTGAATGACGGCACCGCATTGGATCGCTTGGTCGATGTGTGCTTGTACGCAGTCTTCCACCCGCAGCAAGCCGGCCAGTGGTTCGAAGACGACCATGTGCTCGGCCGGAAAGGTGAGTGACGGCCAGCGTCGGTTGGCGTCCGTGGCCGTGAGTTCCTCGATCGCCAGTTGATGCAAGTCGGCAGACATTTTTGCGCCGGCAATCGTCTCACCCGTGCGCACTCCCGACAGCACTAGGCCCACCTGCTGAAACAACGTGCCACCGGCCGCCTGTTCCAATTGATGCCACAGGTCGTACGTTCTCAACAGCAGCGGCACGTAGTCCGGGTGTTCGAAGTATGCCTGGCGAATGATGCGGGTTTCGCCGTGCGAACTCCCCCGATCGTGCCGCAACGTGAACTGTTCGAGTCCCAGCACGCGGGCACCGCGGCGGGCCAGTTGATGGCAGGCGGCCGATCCCATCCCTCCCACGCCGAGAACGATCACATCGAACGGAGCGGTCATGACTCCGAGACCTCCGCCATCCACTGGCCGAGAGCCGACTGAACATCGGCCAGGCACTCGGACGAGCGTCCCTTCGCTGTGCTCAGCGACAACTGCACCGCGGTGTGGATGAAGTAATAGAACTTGATCTTCGGTTCCGTGCCGGAAGGTCGCATCGCCACCGTCACGCGGCAATCACGGGATGTCCCGCTGAGGATCAGCAGATCACCCGACGGAGCCGGGATCTGCGCGATGACGCGATTGGACGGCAGTGATCGCACTTCGTGCTGCTGGTAGTCTTGCACCGATTCCCAGACACATCCGCCGATGACCGTCGGCGGATTGGTTCGAAACGCCGCCATGATTTGCCGGATGCGCGCCTGCCCGGTTGGGCCCGGACACATCGTCGAGATGGTCTCTTCGAGGAAATATCCGTGGCGGACGTGCAACTCGTTGAGCCGGTCGAGCAGCGTCAGCCCCCGGCGTTTCAGGTCTGCGGCCAGTTCCAGCGCGTACAACGCACCGACGGCGGCATCCTTGTCACGGCAGTAATCGCCCGCCATGAACCCGATCGACTCTTCGGCGGCGAACACGAACT
>JAYTIB010000159.1:0-2277 GCA_043732205.1 Schlesneria sp.
TTCTCGCGGGCATGAATGAGAAGTTTTCGTTTAACCGCGTGGGCATCGCCCCGCGCGTTTGGAGCGTGAATCACCGCTCACGCGCGGGGCGATGCCCACGCGGTTAAACGGCTCGGCTGCGACGCCGGGGGTGATCCGGGCTAGAGTACGGATCGGTGAACCGTCGACTCTTCCATCGCGAGAATTCTCATGGCCATGAAATCACACACCGTCCGTCTGACATTCGAGCTGCCCCACCGCGTGGCCTTCCTGAACATCACCGATCAGGTGTTGCAGGCCGTTCGTGACAGCGGAGTGCAAGAGGGACTCTGCCTGGTGAACGCGATGCACATCACGGCCAGCGTGTTCATCAACGACGACGAACCGGGCCTGCACGCCGACTATGCCGAGTGGCTGGAGGAGCTCGCGCCGTTCGATCCGTCCCCCACGCGGTATCAGCACAACCGCACGGGCGAAGACAACGCCGACGCCCACATGAAACGGCAGATCATGGGCCGCGAGGTCGTGGTGGCGGTCACCAAGGGAACCCTCGACTTCGGCCCCTGGGAACAAATCTTCTACGGCGAATTCGACGGCCGCCGACCCAAGCGGGTGTTGGTAAAGATCATCGGGGAATAGCCGTCCATGTTCAGCATGGATCAACCATCGGAACCCGGAACGGCATCATCGGCGGTCGGGTCTGGAGGGAGCGGAATGGCACCCGCGGCCGGTTTGCCGTGGCCGGCCTTGATGTAGGCGGCGCGCTGCTGCGCGTATTCGGCGGGTGTGATCGCGTCCAGTTCGGCCGGCGCCTGCGACTCGGCGAAGGACCGCTTGAGGTAGTTGACACACCAGCCGCAACCGGTCCCCGCGCCGCCGCATTCACTCAGTTGACTGGCGCGGCGCGGCTGCTTGATGCGGATGAAGTTCACGATCTTCCGCTTGGAGATGTGAAAGCAGTAGCAGACGGTGTCGTCGAGTTCCACAACAGCGATCCTTCTTTGTCTCTGAATACGCGGCTATCCGACGGACGACCGGTTTCCCCAAGAGTCCCACAACTTCGGCGGTGTTGAGGCCGTCATCCCTCGCTCACGCTTCGGGTTGGTGTTGCGTTCGCTTCGGGTTGGTGGTCATGGCCCCGGCGTGTCGGCCACCCGCCGGGGTTTCAGGCGGAGGCCGTTGTCTTCGACGACATACTCCCAGCCGGCCGATTCGACGATGACCTTTAACACACCGCCGAGCGTGGTGGTCTCCAGATTGATGGTGATGGTCCGCTCCAAGTTTTTCTCGCCCAACTCGTCGCGGTCGTATCGAATGGGCGCGCCCAACAATTCCTCCACCAACTCGATCATCTGCAGTCGACTCTGCGGCCGATTCGTCTCGATCTTTTGGAAGCGCTGCTTGAGCAACGCGTCGACATCAATCTTCACCGCGACGGGAACCGGCTTGAGATTCGTGTCCGGATTCACGGCGGGTACGATGGCGACCGTGTTCGGCTTATCGGTGGGAGTCACTTCCGGCGGAACGGAAGGAATCGGAGCCGGTGTGATCTCGGGGACGGTGGTTCCCGCGACCGGCTCGTTCGGCGTCTGGCCGGGATTCGCGTCGGTCTGCGACGGTGATTCTGGGGGCCGCGGTTCCGTCGCATCGGTCACTGGATTGTTCTCGGGTGAGGACTGGCCATCGGCGGGAGTTGTCACGGCCAACGAGGGTGACTGTTCACCGGTGGAGGTCGGGGTGCGAAACCGAACCGCCGGACGCAACATCAGGATGGCGGCGAACGCGGTCAGACCGATTGCCAAGGCCCAAGCCAGAGCGAGCGGGGACTGCGCGATGCCGCTGATCTTGTCGCGCAGTGCCGAGCCGAATCTGGCGACGGACGATTCCAAACGCGGAGAGGATTTCGGAACCGGTTCGGCTTTGGCCCGCTCGGCAACCAGCGTTCTCGCGTCGTCCAACGTGATGGTCAGTTTCACCCGGCAGTCGGGGCATTCGATCACCCGGCCCACGAAGGACCGGTCACGAACCCGCAGGGTCGTGCCGCACTCCGGACAGGAACATTGGCCAAGCGACATGACAGGCTACCCCAACACACGGAGAGGCGCATCGGATGAGGCGATCCGGGCTACTTCTTGAAGACATCATACGGGGTCAGTTTCTGTTGCTCGCAGAACGCCTTGGTGCTGAACACGATCTTCTTCTTGGCTTCATCGACGACGATCACCATCGTACTGCTCGGTTTTTGGGGATCCTGATATTTTTCAAGAATCTTGGCGATCGCGTCCAATGCCGTCATCT
>JAYTIB010000160.1:0-6104 GCA_043732205.1 Schlesneria sp.
CAAGACTTCCCTTACCCGTAGCCACGTTCGCCAGAACGTGGGAACCCACACTCTGGCGAGTGTGGCTACGGGTAAATTATCTGCTGCCGCTCGCCTAACCCGCATTATTCATGCATCGGCCAGCGGCCCTTTTTTTCGGGTGCGCGGCGGATTGGGATTTGGGGAGGGTCGCGGATGTCGGAGTCCGCGCAGAAGTTCCCCCTCCCCAAGGATTGTTCAGCGGTGATGTCGGGGTCTGGGCTGCGCGGCGAGTGAGGAGGATTACGGACTGCGCGGATGGGCCAGGGCGGCTTGGGAGATGCGGCGGTATTCGTCGGCGAAGGGCCAGCTCGCGCTGAGGCGGACCAGGACGCGGCGGGCGCTGACGGTGATTTCGGCGGCGGCTTTGATCAGGCGTTGACGCCAGGTGCAGGCGAAGCCTTCCCCCAGCGGATCGTGTTGCCGCCGGCGGTTGAACCACGTGTGACGATCCCGTCCGGCGAGGGCTTCGGGAGGGACGCTGCGATCCAGGTCGGTCAGGTTGACCGTGATCGGACGCGCGGTGGCTCGTCGCAAACGGACGAGCAGATTCAAGGCGGCGGCGTGCAGGTACAGTCGAAAGAAGTTCGCCAGGAACCGATGGTCGCTGAGGCGATCGGCCGCCAGTTCGCGTTTGAGTTCCTTGTTGCGGTTCTCGCTCTCGCCGCGCTCGGTGTACTCGTCGTAGACGGCGGTGGGGTGGACGTGCCAGCCCGGCCGGTTGGTGGAGGGGCACCGCCGCTTCGGTGGTCCGCGACGATTCGTCCCCTGCTCATGGGCCTCACACTTGATGACGACTTGCCGCGGCTGGTCCCACGAATCGGCCTGGTACATCAGCGGGAGGAACAGCCGCTGCTTCACGCCGGTGGCTTCAAACTGCTGCTCGGCCTGTGCGAGCAGGTCGGCGCTGGCGGCTTTCAAGCGGGGATTCATCGACAGGCCGAAGGTGTGCGTGAGCCGCAGTTCCGCGCAGACGTCGTACATCAGCGGCACACCGAAGGCGCTGTCGCCGCGCACGATGATCTCGACGTCGGGGAACCGCTCGCGGATGCGCCGCACGAGATAGCGCAGATCATCATCGGCTCCGAGTGTGGCCGCACAGGTGCCGTGACGCAGTCCCGCGAGTGCGACCATGTCGGTCTCGGCGCAGGTGATCGCGATCGGCAGGTACTGGTACTGCTCGTAGAAACCGTGAAAGAAGATCAACTGCTGCCGGCCGTGCGCGGGATCGTCGAACGCATCCAGGTCGAGCGTGATGCGCGGCGGGGGCGCGGGGAAGGCGTCCAGAAACTCGTCGCACAGCGCGTCCCGCAAACGCCAGAGATCGGCGATCGAGACGGCGTTCTCGAATCGAGACAGCGTCGGCTGACTGGCCAGGTCGAGGCCGTCCGGCAGCCGGTCACACACCCACTTGAACGCCGGGTCGCTGCGGAGCGCGTCGTGATCGTTCTGGTCCTCGTCGTCCGCCAGAATGCCATAGATCCGCTGGCGGACCATCGACAGATTCGAGTGCAGGACTTCCCCCCCGCGCGCGTCCCTCAACGCCGCCGCGAAGCGCGCGGTCAATCGAATCGCCTCCTCCAACTGCCGGATCGGCAAGAGCCCCGCCTCGCCGGTCAACTGGGCCTGCGAAACCTCGACTTCGATCGGCCGCTCCGCCGAGAAATCGAGGACAAACGGCCACACACCCTGTCAACTCCTGCCCGGCCTCCCCGCGGCGTTGAAGTGCTGATGTCACAACGCCATCTACGCCCAAGGGGGCCATTTCATTGGAGTCGCATGAATAATGCGGGATCATGGTTCGCACGTCATGCGTGATGACGACCAAACTGTTTCGAGCCGCGTAGTCGAGTACCACGCGATCGGGCTGCCCGGCCAAACCGATCTCGGTGGCAATGAGAAACTCCAGCGCCGGCTCCAGTCGAGACGTGGCGGTCACGAGGACTCGATTCAAGTTCTCGTCGGCCAGCAATCGCACCGCCGTCATGATTCGCCAGCCGCAACAGATGCCAAAGAGCGAGCCGCACGCAACCGGTCGGTCAACGGCTGATTCTTCACGGCCATCGCGCGGCGCTGAGCCTCAAAATTGTCTCGCTCGCGTTGCAGATAGGCATCCATCTCGACGCGGTTTCGCAGATAGAACGCCAGACAGCCGTGAATCGCCTCCAGCGACAACGATGGGAATGCCTCTTGAATCCCTTCCGGTGACAATCCCGAGAGATAAGCCGCCAAGACCGAGTCGAGGGATACTCGACTGCCACACACTTTCCAGACCCCTTCGGGCGTCGGCTCGACATAGTTGGGCATCGTAAGAATCATGCGTTTGTCCTCTTGCTGTATCGCGTCACCGGAAGCCGAGCAGTGCCGGTTCCCTCTCAGTCGGGATTCTATCGAGCCTCATTCCCCCCTCGCGACGGTTGAGGTGGCTGTCCCCGGCTTTGCCCAACACTCGCTCGCCTACTGTAGGCTTGTCGCTCCGCCGACAAGCGTCCCGTCGGCGGAACGACGGGACTACGGTAACTCGCGCAATCCAACGGCGTCTTCGGAATCGTCGTCGTTGACCATGCGGTCGAAGAACGTGGAGGGCGGCAACTGCTTCTGGTCTCCGGTAACCACCAGTTGGCGTCCGCGATAAACCGCACCGATGGCATCCCACGGGAGCACCTGCGAAGCCTCGTCAAAGATGACGACATCGAATTGAAACTCGGGCGATTCCAGGTACGTGCTGACCGCGAGCGAACTCATCATCCAGCACGGCTTGAGTCGGACGAGTCGATTCGGCACACGAGCGAAAAGCGGTCGCAACGGCCGGTGTCGCTGCTTCTGGTTGACTTCGGCGGGGTGGCCCGACTTGATCCGCCAGCCATGTTTGACGTGCCACTGCTTCGGAGTCCTCGGAGAAGCAGTGCCGATGGAGTGTCAACGTGCGATCACACGGCTTCTCCGAGGACTCCGCAGCCGTGGCACGCCTCAACTTCAAAAGCGGCCCGAGCCGGGCCACCCAGCCTGTCGCAACGGCAGGTGTCGTTTCTTCTTGTTGACTTCGGCAGGGCCACCCCGCCGTCTCACACTCTATCAACGACGAGTCTCAGCCTCGCTTTGACGGGGCCAGTTTTCTCAGCAAAAGACCCGTCCTGCGACCGTCCACGACGCTGACCTCGATCTCATATGTCGCCATGAGTCGCTTCGCCAAGTCTTCGAGGAGCGTGGCAGGCACGTACTCAGTCAAGCAGCCAAACCGTGACTCCTTGCCCTCTTCGTTCGGTGTGCAGTCAACGAGCGAATCACTCAAATCGGCGAAGACGAAATCGTTGTTGCTGAGGTTCTTGATCGAGTAGCGGCCTTCGATGAACCCGCTGACCAGTTCGCCTAACTCGTCGAGAAGCACCTGCTGCAAGTGTGGGGTGAAGTTACTTACGTTGATGATCTTTGTGCCGAATCCGTCCGTCATCGTTCCCGAGGGAGAATTCGAGAGAATTATCTTGACCTGTGGTCTGTGTCGCCGTGGTGCCATAAACGTGGACGAGGAAGATATACTGGAGCAGTTCTGAAGTACGTCGTCGTACTCGACATGCTTAACATCTTCGACTGCGAATTCGTTGACGAACTCGCCAAAGTCGATTTCGTTGAAATCAACATCGTCAAACAACTCGAAACGCAGATACACGGGTGGCTGGCCTTCGGGTAGTGGTTTTCCATGCCCGTCTAGCAGTGTCCCGTCGTTCTTCCGGTCCAACATCATTGCAGTCCAGCCGTCATACTTCGTCTTGCCGACGTAGACGATGCAACCTTGTGGCCGATTGGTCACCTCTACATCAACAATGAATGGCTCATGACTCCCAACGCTGTGAGGACGAATACTCACGTTGGTCACACCGCACGATCGAGGTTCCTTGCCTCGCCATTCCGTACGATTCAGGACGGGCTTACCCTGAGGGTTGAAACGGTTCATGATGTCCATCGGATTTTCCGAGGACTTCATCACGAAACGCAGGATTGTCTGGCTCATTGTGGGCATCGTTACTCGCCATTCAATTGCGACAACTGGGACGGGACGAGTTCGCATTCGTTCCGAAGCATCTCTTCGAGATCAATGAATTGGTCCGGAACATGTAATAGCTTTGAATGCTCCGACAACCCGTTCCTGTATCCGTGAACGATGACCTGTTTCCCACGTGCTCTAACGGCTTCAACTACCGGAAGGAAGTCGACATCGCTTGTGTAGAGGTGGCATACGTCAAACGCTTGGCGGGCGGCGTCTTCTAACATGCGAACTGCGAGCGCGATGTCAACACCCTTGGGCTTCTCAATGAGTTGCTGTGTCTTGAGCACATTCTCGCGCTGCGCCGCCGCTTGTTTGAGTTCATGGATCACATACGGATCCAGGTCGAAGTTGTGGAGAGTGACCTGAATCTCGTGCATTGCGGGTACGTCACCTGATGCTGCCGTAAAGTAGGTGGCGCGTTTCACACCCGGATTCAATTTTCGAGTCCAGAACACCTTTGCTTTAGGAATAACCAGAATCAGCCTCCCGTCCGGCTGGCCTGCATATCTGAGGCGTTCGAGAGAGGCATTCGGACCGTGCAGATTGCGCCACGCATTCTCCGAGCGGATGAAATGCGACTCTCCGTCGATGTAGATGAATGTGCGGTCGCTCATAGCGGTGATTGCAACCGAGTTCACTCGCTACGGCAAGGGCTGGCGTGAGCATTCCGTCCGGCGGCTGGTTTGCACGCTCGTGAATCGTTGTCTCTCCTGCGGGGCTGCCTTACGATGACGCGGGGCAATTCTCACGTCGGCAAAGGAACACCATGTCACAGGCTACGCTGGAAGAACGGATGTCGCGGGTCGAGCAGTTGTTGGATCAGATGCTGCAAACCAAGCAGCCGACATCGGAGCAGCCCGGTCGGGACGACTGGCAACAGACGTTTGGCATGTTCGCGGGTGACCCGGTCATGAAAGAGATCATCGACGCCGGCCAGCGCATTCGCGAGGAAGACCGGCGACAGGTGACGCCATGATTGTTCTCGACACCAACTACGTCTCGATGTTTCAGTACCCCGACAACAACCGCGCGGTCGCCCTGCGCGAACGGCTGGCGGAATCCTCGGATCGGGACATCGTGACCACCGCCGTCACGCCCGAAGAACAGATGCGCGGTTGGTTGAGCGCGATTCACGCACAGCGCGAGGTCCACCGGCAGGTCATGTACTACGACCGTCTGGTGGGACTGTTCCGATTCTTCGCCGGTTGGCGGATTCTCCCGTTTGATCAGTCGGCGGCTGACCAGTTTCAGTCGCTGCGCGCCAGTCGAGTCCGCATCGGGACGATGGACCTCAAGATTGCCTCCATCGTTCTCGTCCAGAATGCCACGCTGTTGTCGAGTAATCTGCGAGACTTTGAACAAGTTCCGGGGCTGCGAGTCGAAGATTGGCTCGCGAGTTGATTGAATCGGCATTGAGGGAAGTGGAGGCGGGGTGGCCCGGCTTCTTCTGGACCCCACAACAACGGGGGACGTGCCACGGCATCGGAGTCCTCGGAGAAGCAGTGCCGGTGGGGGATGACCTCGCGCAGAACACGGCTTCTCCGAGGACTCCGCAGCCGTGGTACGACGGGGGTGGTGAGGGTTCCCTGGTCCGAGTCCATGAACCAGTTCACTGCGTGGCCTCCAAGCGGAGTTCCCCAGGTCGATGGACCCCGATCCACCGCCTCGCCAACAGGTGCAGCACGACGACCACGGTGAGCCACACGTTCTCACGTGCTCCTACGACCGTCGCCTGCCGTGGTTGTTGAAGGATCGGACTTGGCAAGGGTTCGTCGAGGCGTTGGACCCAGCGCGAGCGGTTCACGGCTTTCCGCTGTGGGCCTGGGTCATCCTGCCCGGAGCGGAAATGGTGGTGTCAGGAACCGTTTTAGATGCCGTCTGGTCCATCGACATTCAATGGGTGGAGCGCTGCGTCGAGCCGCAGCACTCCAAGGTCAAGGCACGACCGTCATCCCGAGGGCCTGCGCGGCGGTTCGCTGACGAACGTCGTTCGAGACGAGTTCTGTTTCGTTCGCCGACAACGCGGCGGCCAGATGCAAGG
>JAYTIB010000161.1:0-15635 GCA_043732205.1 Schlesneria sp.
GACAATCGACGTCTGCAGATCCTCGTCCGAAGCGATGACCTGCAACTCGCTCAGCCGGTCGTCCAGTTCGCGCTTGATGCTTTCGGCGAGCAGATTCGCAGACAGGACGTCGCTCTCCATCGCGCGCCGGGTCAGGCTCGATTGCGCGGTGTTGACCGCATCGTTCATGGCGTCCAGAGCCAGCGGCGCAATCCCGCACAGCAGCAACAGCGGCAGGATCAACCCCAGCACGATCAGCGGACGCCGTGCCCGATACCGGTCGCGGGCCACCAGCCGGTCGAGCACCGCCTGGGCATTCGTGAGCCGCCGTGATGGGTCGGGACTCAGACAGCGGTCCACGAGTTCGGCGAGTTGTGGATCGACTCCGGCAACCTTGCGGTGTTCGGCGGGCTTCGGACCCTGACGCACAATCTGACGATACAGGTTCAGACGATCGTTCAACGACCTCGCCTCGTTCAACCGCCGATCATTCTCCTCCGTGCGGAACGGCGGCGCGCCGGTCAGCATGTGGTAGATCAGCGCCCCGAGCGCGTAGACGTCCCAGCGCGCATCGGGAACAGCCCGCAGGTCCGCCTGCTCGGGCGCCATGTAGTACAGCGTCCCGAGTGCATGGCTGTGCTCGTCGGCCAGCCGCGACTGCCCGAAGTCACACAGCCGCGGTTCAAAATCTTGATCGAGCAGAATGTTCGCCGGCTTCAAATCGCAGTGCAGGATCCCGCTGCCATGCGCATGCACGAGCGCCTGGCAAATGCGGGTCGCGATCCGCACGGCATCATTCGTGGCGAGCGGACCGGTCGCCAACCGCGACGCCAGCGAACCGTTTTCCAAGTATTCCATCACGTAGTAGGGAGGATCGTGGTCCCAACCGACCGCCAGCAGTCCGACGATGCTCCGCGACGTGTACAACACCGCCAGCTTCTCGACTTCACGCCCCAGCAGCGACCAGTCGACACCGCGCCGGTGCGTGTAGAACTTGATGGCGACATGCTTGCCGGTGTTCTGTTCACGGGCCAGCCAGACCGACCCGTACTTCCCCTCACCGATCGGCTTCAAAATCCGATACCCCGGCACCGCGGCCGGAGGCGCCCCCGCCAACGCACTCTGCTCCCGCGCCCGCTCGACGGACTCAGCCTCCTGCGTCAACGTGTCATCGACCCAATTCTCGTCAGGTTCCACCGGCGATGTCTCCCGCGCGATATGCACAGCCGTCGAATCCTCCAGTTGGAAACGCACCACACCAAAGAATTCCGTCCCCGTTCACGGCACGTCAGCGGGGACGGCGGGTTCAAACGGATCGTCGTAGCGCAGCACCGAGCCAGCCAACGGATTGATGGATGTGTCCGCAGTGGTTGAAGTCGGAGTGGCAGCATCCACCGGCAAGACAATGATCTCCACCTGCTGCCCCAACAACGGACGGACCTGCGGAAGATAAATTGTGTCCGAATCCAGCGTGCGGGTCACTTGAATGGCTTGCATGGCGGCTGGCTCCAAAAACTCGCGTATGGGCTGGGCACTCACAATATCAGTCTACAGGAACTTGCATGAGACCTCGACTCCGTCTGCGGGCTCGACGACGGCGGCTTGCACAACGGTCCAATCCACCACCGGGAATTACCTCCACTTCATCGACGCATTCACCGTCGACGCCACCGTGGTTGGCCGAGAAAAGCCGACTGGGTACGACAGTTGCCCGCGAGCAAAATTATGCGTTGCTGAGCCGCTTGATCCACGTGTTGGTCGCAGGCTGTCAGCGGATTGAATCGACATCGTCAGAGTACCAGCGACCGATGACCCCGCGCCACTCGGGCAGGCTGTGGGACAGCGCGAAGGCGTTGCGGACGGCGTCGGGTTGCGGATGCAGGCGGGCGTACTTGATTCCGAAGGCGCGCATTGTGGAACTGGCGGAGGCTTCGCCGGTGGACTTGAGGCAGAGGTCGCAGTGCATTTCCAAGACTCGTCGTTGTTCCGGCAGGTCGGGGAGTGGCAGGGGGAGGCCGTTGGCGAGGGCTTGCACTTGTTGGAAGATCCACGGATTGCCGATGGCTCCGCGGGCGATGGAGACGCCGTCGACTCCGGTCCGGCGGAGCATGTCGAGGCAGGCTTGCGCGGTGAACAGGTCGCCGCTGCCGAGGATTGTTTTCGACCCGGCGTGGCGCTTCACGTCCCGCAGGAATTCCCAGTTGCTGGGGCCGACATATTTTTGGTCGACGGTCCGACCGTGGACCGTGATTGCCGCAACGCCACGATCGAACGCGCCGTCCAGAATGCAAAAGAAGCGTTCGCGGCTTTCGTCCGAATCATCAATGCCGCGCCGCATCTTGAGTGTCACCGGAATCGGACTCGGCACGGCTTCACGCACCCGGTCGACGATTTCGAGGGCCACGTCGGGCTGACTCAGGTGATACCCGCCGCGACAGCCGCCGACCGCCGACTTGACCGGGCAGCCGAAGTTGATGTCGATGACGTCGAACCCGGCCGCGACCAACTTCTGGGCCGCCGGGCCGAACTCCGCGGGATTCGATCCCATCAACTGACCGCCGACCGGATGTTCCTCGTCCGTCACGTGCAGATGGTGTTGCGTGCGGCGGCGATTTTTGAGGTCCAGCACGAACCGGTCGATCATCACTTCGGCCAGCGTGTAGGGGGCTCCCAGTCGCCGCGCGACAATCCGCATTGGTCCATCGCTGTAGCCACTAAGCGCCGCCTGGACCGCGGGGAAGCCGATGTCGACTCCGCCAATTTTCAGCGGACGGAGTTCGAATAATGCGGGTGAAGGTTCCGGCGAGTTCCAGATCGGTGGCGGCATCTGGTCGAGTTGCGAGGTGGCATTTGTCATGCGGGTGATTCTGTCGAAAGCGTCCACCGATGGAAATGGTTGGAGCGTCCCGATCTGAAACATGCTCCTTGACCCGAGTTCTCCCGGCGTCCTATAGTCGTCGGGCACAACAAGCTTGGCATCTGCCACAATCAACACGCGAGCCAGGCGGTAGCTGAACTCGCAAGAGTTCAGAGGAATGCCGAAAACGGCTGAATTCTTGCGAATTCAGCTACGTCGAGCAGCAACTCGAATTTGAAATGCGATCAATGTGAGTGCCATTGGGCTGACGTCGCCCGGCTCACCTGAGGATCTTTGGCGGGTTCATGCCGGTGCGGTTGTGCGGATTGTAGGAGCCTGACCGGGGGCGGGACTCCAAGTCGGCGGAATCTTCGGCGGACAACGATGTTGTCGCCGACCTTCCCCCCGATTGGCCTGACGCCGGGCCGAAGGTCGGGTCGATAATGAGGCCGGGTGTTCCAACGTAAGCGATCGGGGTGCGTGTCATGCACATCATGGGCAAAGTCGGTGTCTGGCTGGTGGTCATCGCGGCGGCGGCTTCGACCGTGCTCACCGCGAAGCTGGTGCAGGTGCGCAACAGTTGGACCAAGAAGTCGGTCGGCTTCCAAAAGCAGTACTTGGAATTGCAGCCGAAGATCGCCGAGTTGAAGGAACAACAGGTCCAGTTGGAGGCGGAGTACTTCCGCTCCAAGGAACTGTGGGGTCGGTACTGGAACAAAGTCCCCACGCAGTTGCAGCGTCCCGCCGAAGGGGTAATGGTCGCCAACATCGGCGCGAACGACGGCGTGCGTGACAAGCATTCACTGTATGGATTCGAAATCCTGCAGGACGGGACCGCGGTTTACCGCGGCGATTTCACCGTGGTTGCCGTGCAGGATGCCCAGTGTCAATTGCAGCCCAACTGGCGGGTCCGCCCCGAGGATGTTCAGACGTGGGCGCCCAACGCCAATTGGCGTTGGCGAAACCTGGTCCCGCCGGGATATCAGACGACTTATGATCAACAGATCCTGGCCATCGCAAAGTCGGACGACACGCTGGCCCTTCGCAAGGAGAAGCTCGTTGCGGAAACCGCTCTCGAAGTGAAGGCCCAGGGGCAATTGAAGCTGCGTGAGGCCGAGTTGGTCGGTGGCGACCAGCTTTCCAAAGATCCCGCGGAAGCGGTCGAGAATCGCGAGGGACTGGTGGCCGCGGTCGAACTGACCGAAGAGGAACGCAATCAGATGCTGCGAAAAGTCGACGAACTCCGCCGCCGGCTGCGAATCGTGCAGCAGGGCATCGATCAACGGAAGGCGGACAACGTCGAACTGACCCGCAAGCTGCCGCAACCCGCGACCTCAGTCGGGTCGACGAAAGACTGACCGGTCACGCCCTGCCGGATGACCTGTCGCCGTGCGATGGCGGTTCCCCCCGCGACGCGCGGCGATGCCGTTTGAATTCCCCGAATCACAGGATGTGAATGATGGGTTTCGAGGATCGCGAGTATTCGCAGGACCAGTCGTGGCAAACCTCCTGGGGGAGCGACACGCCGTCGACCAAGCGTCTGCTGATCATCACGGTGCTGGTGTTCTTCGCGCAGTCGATCTTCACGCGGCCTACCGCCGATCCGCAATTGATCGTGAAATTCAACTCCACGCGGATTTCCTACGTCGACGAGTGGTTCATGCTCGACGCCCCGGCAGCCCTCCACGGCCAGGTGTGGCGGGTTGCGACATACGCCTTTTGCCACGACAGACAGAACCCGATTGCGCTGGTCTTCAACATGCTCCTGTTGTGGTTTCTAGGCCGCCGATTGGAGCGGATGTACGGCTCGCGCGAGTTCCTGCTGTATTACCTTGGTTCGTCGCTGGCCGGGGGATTGCTGTTCCTTGGAATTGGAGCAGTCACTCCTTTGCCAGTGCCTCTCTCGGGAGCGCATCCGGCGGTGATGGCGTTGTTCACGCTGTACGCGATGCACTTTCCGCGCGAAGAGATCCTCTTCTTCTGGCTCATACCGGTTCAGATCTTTGTGTTGCTGCTGATCTACGTCGGGCTGGATATCTACACGGTGCTGCAGGCAATGCAGGGCGAGGCGGGATGGCCGACGGCGGCGATCACGGCAGCACATCTCTGCGGCGCGGCGTTCGCCTATCTCTACAAGCAGCTCAACTGGCACTTGTCCGGAGTCACGGAGCGATTGAACCCGTCGCAATGGCGAAAGACCTGGCGGCGGGCTTCCGCATCACGACGATTGCGCGTCTACCAGCCGTCGGTGGAACCGACCAACCTGGACGCGAAAGTGGATGCCATACTGGCCAAGATTCATGAACAGGGGTCTGAGAGCCTGACCGAATCCGAGCGGGCTGTTCTGGCAAAAGCGAGCGAGCGCTACAAGAAGCGGTAGCCCGTGAGATGCACCGGCAAGGCTTAGGAGCGTTCGAGAAATTATTGTCGCCTTTCGCTCCGCGAAAGGACGTCCTTTCGCGGAGCGAAAGACGGCAAACGGGACTGTCATTTCTCGAACGCTCCTTACTCGGCCTTCCGATGCCGCAGCAGCCACTCGTACAGCTCCGGCATCGCGTAGGTCTGCGTCCAACTGTCGTGGCCCACGCCGCGCATGATTGTCAGCTTCACGTCGGCTCCCCGTGCCTGCAGCGAGTCGGCCATTCCCAGGCTGTTGCCGACCAATGAGCGCGCGTCGCGGTCCCCCACGACGATCCACACCGGCAGTCGAGACGCCGGCCCGGCCATCCACGGCGCGGCATGACCGCAGATCGGAACGGCGGCGGCGAATCGATCCGGTGCCGCAGCAACCAACTCCCACGTGCCGAAACCGCCCATGCTGAGTCCCGTGATATAGACGCGGGCCGGATCGATCGCGTACTTGGAACCGAGGTCATCCAGCAGTGCCAGCAGTGTCGCCGGTTCCCAGCGCTGATCGGCCGGACACTGCGGAGAAACAACCACGAACGGCAGGTGCTGACCCTGTCCGAGCAGCTTCGGCGGGCCGTGCTTCTTCACCAGCGCGATGTCCTGCCCACGCTCTCCGGAACCGTGCAGGAACAGCAGCAACGGGAACCGCTCGTTTGGTTGGCCATGATCCTGCGGCAGGTACAGCAGGTATCCCAGTTTCGATTCGGGAGACTTGGCGTTCTGAAACACCTGAGCCACCTGCTGGCCCGGCTTCGGATCGTCGGCGCGAACGTCGCGACAGATGAAGACCAGCAACAGAACGGCGAATCGCAGGAACGAATGACGCATCGCGGTGACTCCTGAAAACAGACAGTGATGCCAGTCGAAGTGTCTGGCGGAGAGCATCGTAGCGACGGCCCGCGTCATTCAGCCACTGTGGCGCATTCCGTGGCGCGTCCCTGCGCGGGGCATCCTTTGAGAGCCACGTCGCGGTCGCTATCATGCGGCCCGCCCCGAAGGCTTCCTTCCGCACAGACCAGCCCATCGATGGAGATCTCTTCAATGGATTTTTCGCGGCCCGATCTGACTGGGCCGAGGCCCGCGCCGTTCCAGGCACCCCAGGGCGATCTGGCGATCCTGGCGGGGAATGCCAATCCGCTGCTGGCCCAGAACATCGCGAACACGCTGGGTGTGGCGCTGACTCCCGCGCGGGCGCATGTCTTCAGCGAGGGAAACGTCTTCGTCCGGATCAAGGAGAATGTGCGCGGCAAGGACGTCTTCGTCATTCAGGGCTGCCATTACCCGGTCAACGACAACTTCATGGAGTTGCTGTTCTGGATTGATGCGGCGCGGCGGGCGAGCGCCCAGAACGTGACGGCCGTGATCCCCTTTTTCAGCTATGCCCAGGGGGACAAGAAGGACGAGCCGCGCGTCTCCATTCGGGCCCGCGTGTGCGCGGACGCCATCGAGGTCGCCGGCGCCAACCGCGTGTTGACGATGGACCTCCACAGCCCGCAGATTCAGGGCTTCTTTCGGATTCCGGTCGATCACCTGTACGGCCGAAATGTGTTGGTTGAGCACTTCAAAAAGTTGAACGTGCCGAACCTGGTCGTCTGCAGTCCTGATGTCGGATTTGCGAAGGGAGCCGCCGCGTACGCCGGGCTGCTGGGGGCTCCCGTGGTCATCGGCAACAAGCACCGCGCGGACCACACCGAGACGGTTCAAATCTTGGAAGTGATCGGCGACGTTGCTGACAAGAACGTCTTCCTCGTCGACGATTTGACGATCACGGGGAATTCGCTCGTCGAAATGTCCCGCACGTTGAAATCGCGCGGAGCCCGCGACATCTACGTCGCGGTGACTCACGGAGTGTTGTCCAAGGGGGCCGCGGCGCGCATCGCCGACAGCGACATCAAGAAGATGTTCATCACGGACACGATCGAGAACTCGTTCGATCCCCTGCCGCACAACATCGAAGTGGTCTCGGTCGCGCACCTGATGGCGGCCGCGATCCGTTCCATCCACGACCGTACCAGCATCAGCATGCTCTTTCCCGACAGATCTTGACGTGGTGGACGCCGCCACGATCCCGAGTTGAGTTCCCTCTGTGGCGTCACCTTCATGACAACGCCGATTGCATACCTGAATGGCGAGTTCGTGCCGGTGTCGGAGGCGAAGCTGCACGTCTTCGACCTGGGAATCGTCGGCGGAGTGTCGATCACGGAAATGGCGCGAACTTTTCGTCACGTCCCGTTCCGACTCGACCAGCATTTGGAGCGGTTGACGCGATCACTGAACGGCGTCGGCTTTGAACCGGGACTGACGACCGGCGAACTGCGCGCCATTTGCGAGCAGGTCGTGACGGAGAACGCGGAGCTCATCCCGCACCATCATGATTTGGGGCTGATCGTGTTTGTCACGGCTGGCCTGAACACGACCTATGTTGGACGAAACGCTGCTCCGAAGGCATCGCAGTCAACCGTGTGCGTCCACACGTTTCCGCTGCCGTTTGAACTCTGGGCCGAGATGTACGACAGCGGGATGCATCTCGTCACCGTTCCGACGCGGAGCATTCCCGACGACGTGATCGATCCCCGCATCAAGCACCGCAGTCGATTGCACTGGCATCTGGCGGCGCGGGAGGCGGAGCAGGTCGATCCGGGTGCGATGGCGATCCTTGCCGATGGCGACGGCCATCTGACGGAATCGGCGACGGGCAACCTGTGCGCCGTCGACGGGGCGACGATCATCACACCAGCCGCGCATGTCTTGGACGGGATCAGCCGCGAATATGTGGCCGAGTTGTCGGCGTCCCTGGGAATCGGGTTCGTACACGCCGCCGTCACCGCCGAGGATTTGTCACTCGCCGACGAAGCCTTCCTGACGTCGACGCCGCACTGCCTGCTGCCGGTGACGCGCTTCAACCACGCACCAATCGGATCAGGTCGTCCCGGCCCCGTGTTCCGTCAGTTGATCGACGCCTGGAGCAACGCGGTGGGTGTCGACATCATCGAACAGATGCGGCACGGCGCGGCCGATCGTCGCTCAGAATCTGGACAGCGGTGATCGATCACCGCTGTCCATTCTCTGTTTGGTCGTGTGCCCCGTAGTTTCCAGCCGGCCGTCCGAAATCGGACTCACCAGCCCTTAACCCGGATTGTTCATGGCTTGAACCACGAAATACACGAAAGGCAGAAAGTTGCGTCGAGCGTCATCAGAAACACCGTGTCATTTGGTCAACTGTTTCGACTGTGACCCAACTTGTCTGATGGCCTTTCTTCCGTGTGTTTCGTGTATTTCGTGGTGAATAATCTAGGTCAGAACTCTCCGACCACTTCGCCACCGCCGGATGACACCAAGGCTCGCAACGTCTTGTAATCCAGGTTTTCGGACACGTAGCGAACGCTGCCGTCAGCCAGCAGCACATGGGCGCCCCCCGTGTGAAAGCTGAAGATCTCCTCGAACACTCCGCAGTTGTTCGTGGTCCACGGACAGGAGGCCGGTCCGCCGGCCGGGCTCTTGTTGTTGTTGATGACCATGGAGATACCGATCCCGCTGGCGTCCGGTTCGGCCCAGCGCCAGTCCCGCCGTGGCTGACCATCAATCGGGTCGATGTAGACATTCCCCGCTTGGATCCGTTCGTCGCGACCGCAGTCCTCGACGACCAGCGTGGTGTTGCTCAGGCCGTCGGTGACCTTGGAGAATTTGTTCCAGTCACGGGTAATCACACCATCGACTCGGAGCAACTTGTTCCGCAGTCCGGTGGCCGGATCGATATCGGTATAGAAGCTGGCGGCATAATCGGTCGCCCCGAATCCTGACTGATCGACCGCCGACGGTCGCCACGAATCCGACGGACAGACAAACATCGGGATGGCCTGCTTCGCTGCGGCAATGTTTTGCGGAGTCGCGTTGTAGGCCGAGCCAAAATCAAACTTCTGGAACGTGTTCGCCTGGTCCACGAACGGAAGGATCTGGCTGAACAACGAATGCAGGCCAAACACCGTTGATGGCGGCGAAGTGCTGTAATCGGTTCCTTCACCGCACGCGGGAAGCCGGCTGTGGGTGCTTTCGTAGTTGTGAATGGCCAACCCGATCTGCTTGAGATTGTTCTTGCATTGCATCCGCCGGGCGGCCTCACGGGCCTGCTGGACGGCGGGCAACAACAGAGCGATCAGAACGGCGATGATGGCGATCACGACGAGCAGTTCAATCAGTGTGAAGCCGCGCAGTCCCGCTTGAAGAGATCGGGCGCTCGGACGGGGCGACGGTTTGAATCTCAGCCACATTTGCAAAACTCCCTTGTGACACATTGGCACATTCGCTGACCGGCGGTCTCCGTGACTCGCGGAGATCGGTCCGTCATTCTCAATAACGTGATAACGTTCCGCAGTTCAATCTGCAACCGAAACGACACTTCGCACGGGCGTTGAAAGTGATGCCCGCTCATCACGGTGCCGTGCTCATGGAGTGGTGCAGCGACCGGTCATCGCCATTGTCCGGGTTGACTTGTGATCTGCCTCGCGAAACCAGCAGTCCAAACCCATCACGAGAAACGACGAGGAGCCTTGCCGAGTACCAAGCGACTCTGACACAATTCCCCCGCCGATGACGTCCATGAACAGACAACCCCATCCCGGCAGTCTCCCGAATCCCCGGACTTCGTTGAAAGCGATCATGGCCCACTTCTTGAACGCCCCCGATTGCGCCAAGTTTCTCAAGGCGCTGGGTGATCCGACACGTCTGCAGATCGTGGAATTTCTTCAGGATGGGCCGCAGACAGTCACAGCCATTGCCGAGCACATCGGCGGCGAAATCGCCAAAGCGTCACATCATTTGCACGTGCTTTCCCACGCCGGTTTGGTGATCACCGAGCGAGATGGCAAGTTCAGCTATTACTCGCTGGCCCCCGACATTCTCATGCCGGGTTCACCCCGCGCGCCCAGCAGCTTGGAATTCGGCTGCTGCCGTCTCCAACTGGGACGCAAGACTCCGAGCCGCTGACACGTCTCGGTGCGATTGACTCTGGTTGGCGACACGCCGACCACAGCGACCCTTCTCCCGCCGTGTGCGGATGGCACGCGAAATTGAAGCCGGCATTGGCCGTGGCGTTTTGACAACGCGGCAGACGGCAACATCGCACGCTCCGGCGGTTGCGAACGGACTCGCCAATATGTTCCAATGCCGCCCCGTTCCCCCGCGCGATGCGGTCGCACGGGGGTTGACGCACAACCGATCGAGTTTCACCACCGAGGTCCGACAGGAGATGAACATGCGGTACAGGATGACGATGGCGGCGTGGCTGATGGCCCTCGCCGTGATGGGCATGACGGGACAGACAGCCCGCGCTCAGGATGGCTGGGAGTCGATCTTCGACGGGAAGACGTTGGACAAATGGGATGGCAACCCGGAGTTCTGGCGCGTGGAAGACGGGGCCATCACCGGTCAAACGACTGAGAAACTACCGACCAAGGGCAACACGTTCATCATCTGGCGCGGCGGCGAAACGGCCGACTTCGAACTGAAGCTCGAATACAAGATCATCGGCGGCAACAGCGGCATCCAGTACCGCAGCTTTGAAGTTCCCAACGAGAAGTGGGTGATCGGCGGCTACCAGGCCGACTTCGAAGCGGGCGAGACCTATTCGGGGATCAACTACGGCGAACGCTTCCGCGGCATCCTCGCCCAGCGCGGACAGGAGACGGTGATCGGCGACGATCACAAGCCAACACTCGTCAAGCAATTCGGCGACACTAAAGAGATCCAGTCCAAGATCAAGAAGGAAGACTGGAACACCTACCACGTCATCGCCAAGGGCTTCCGATTCGAGCACCGCATCAACGATGTCGTGACCTCAATCGTCACCGATGAGGACAAGAAGGATCGCCGCGAGAAGGGCGTTCTCGCCCTGCAGCTTCACGCCGGTCCTCCGATGAAGGTTCAGTTCCGGAACATCAAGATCAAGCAAGCGAAGGCGGAAGCAAAGACGTCCGCCGTGCCGTCGATTCGCACGACACTGGTGGCCAGCGTTCTCGGGCAGGCCGGTTCGGGTAAGAAGAAGGCGCTGCTGCTCGCCGGGACTCCGAGCCACGGCTTTGGGGCCCATGATCATCTGGCGGGCTGCTCGCTGCTGGCGAAGTTGCTCAACGAAAGCGGTCTGCCGATCGAAGCGGAAGTTCATTCACTCCAGAAGCAGGGTTGGCCCTCTCCCGAGAAGCTGGCCTCGGCCAACACGATCGTCATTTACTCGGACGGTGGCGGCGGGCATCCGTTCAATTCGCATCTCGATGAATTGCAGGCGCTGACCAAGAAGGGTGCCGGCATCGTCTGCATTCACTACGGCGTCGAGACGACCATCGGCAAGCCGGGGCAGGCGTTCATCGACTGGACCGGCGGATACTTCGAACCGAATTACTCGGTGAATCCGCACTGGGACGCCAACTACACGAAGTTCCCCGATCACCCGACGACGCGCGGCGTGAAGCCCTTCAAGACGAACGACGAGTGGTACTACCACATGCGGTTTCGCGAGAAGATGGAAGGTGTGACGCCGATCCTGACCGACCTGCCGCCGCTCACGACTCTGGTTGTCGTCGACAAGGACGGCAACGTCGTGATGGAAGAGAAGGACGGCAAAAAGGTGCCGAAGCTCAGCCGCCCCGAGAACGCTCACAACAACAATCCGCACGCCCGCAAGGCGATTCTGGAAGACAAGGCACCGCAGCACATGGCTTGGGCGACTCAACGCCCCGACGGCGGCCGCGGCTTCGGCTGCTCGGGCGGCCACGTACACTGGAACTGGGGCAACGATCAATTCCGCAAACTGATGCTGAACGCGATCGTCTGGACCTCGGGCCTCGACGTCCCCGCCGGTGGCGTCAACGCCGGAAAAGTGACCGTCGATGATCTGCTCCAGAACCACGACGAACCGATCCCGGCCGACTTCAACAAGGCCCGCATCCAGGCGCTGCTCGACGAGTGGAACAACGAACGCCCGATCGGTAAACGAACGGCCGAGGACGCCAAGTAACAACGTGGAGGATGGGCACTCCTGCCCGTCCTCGTGTTTGACGTGTGGGCTTGTTTGACGGGTGGTCCATGACACGACGAAAGCGGGACGGGCAAGAGTGCCCATCCTCCATGCTCGACGCGCTGCTGGCACGATGGAGGTGACAACATGCCCTCGCCCTTTCCCGGTATGGACCCGTTCATCGAGTCACAATTGTGGGAGGACTTCCATGCCACCGCACTGCCGGTGATCCGCGAACTGCTGCTGCCACAGTTGCCCGACGGATACAAAGCCTACGTTCAGGGACGCATCTACTACTCAGAGGATGCGCCGGGAGTTCGACAGCCACGTTTTCAACCGGATGTCACGATGACCGGCCGACCGGCGGTGTCCGGCGGCCGACGGAATGACGGTGGGTTGGCGACCATGCCGCAGCGGGCGACCTGGACGGAACTCGTCGAACATCAAGAGGCGTATGTGGAACTTCGTGAAGCGGCAACCGAACGAGTCGTCACCGTGTTGGAACTTCTGTCGCCCACGAACAAACGGCGTCGCCACAAGGGACGCCGCGTCTTCCTCAACAAACGTCGCAGCATCCTCGAACGCATGGCCAACTACGTTGAGATCGATCTCTTGCGCGGCGGTGACGCGGTGTGTGCTGTCGAGCCGCATCCCGAGGGAGACTACTATGCCATCGTCAGCCGGATGGTTGCTCGGCCGGATGTCGATCTCTATGCCTGGTCCGTGCGGGACATCCTGCCCGCGATTTCGATCCCGCTCCTTCCCGAGCATGGCGATGTGACGCTGGACCTCGCGCAAACACTGGCCGTCGTCTACGACCGGTCCGGCTATCGAAATTTGCTCCGCTACGATGTGCCCGTCGAGCCGTCACTCACCGCCGCCGAACAAACATGGTTGGAGTCGGTTCTCACCGAGAGTGCGTCGTCGCCAACCTCGTTCAAAACGGGAGGGACCGTCTGATGCCCTCGCCCTTCCCCGGCATGGACCCGTTCATCGAATCGCAGAAGTGGGAGGACTTCCATCTCTCCGCGATCACTGTGATGCGCGAGTTGATCGCTCCCCAGGTTGCCGACCGATACATCGTCAATGTGCAGGAGCGTGTGTATTTGCAGGAGGTCGAGGGTGACGAACGTCTCGTCATTCCCGACGTCTCTGTGGCGGCGACCGAGCGGGGGCGTTCGTACTCCACCGGGGTGTCGTTCGCGACGGGAACGGCACCGGTAACAGCGCCCGTCGAGTGCCTCTTGCCCGAGACCGAACCGCATCGCGAAGGTTTTCTTGAGATTCGCACCGTGAATGACGGTCGCCTCGTGACGGTGATCGAGCTGCTGTCGCCCTGCAACAAGCTGCGGGGAACGAAGGGGGCGAGAAAATATCTGACCAAACGCAAGGCTCTGTTGGCGACAGCCGCCAACCTTGTCGAGATCGATCTGCTCAGGGGCGGTCGTCGACTTCCAATGGCCTCGCCCCTTCCCGCCGCCGATTACCTGGCACTCGTCAGCCGGGGACGTTCGCGTCCCAGGTCGAGCGTCTACGGCTGGCAACTTGCGGATCGAATGCCCTCCATTCCGATCCCGCTCGCACCCGGTCACAATGAGCCGATGCTGGACCTTCAGTCCGTGCTCAATCTCGTGTATGACCGTGCGGTCTACCGACTCTCGCTGAAGTATGACCGGCCACTCGTTCCTTCGCCGACAGCGGATGAGGAACAGTGGCTCCAGACCATCGTGCATGAACATGCCACGCTGCCACCGCAATGACCGCTCTTGACCCTCCTGAACACGCTACTGGAGTCCCGTCGATGCCGCCACGTTCCCTTGCCTCACTCGCCGCGCTGGCCCTGCTGGGTGCCGGTGGTTTTTGTTTTGCCCAAGAGCCGAAGTTTCAGTCCAAGGTCATCACCGCGCAGACGCCCGGTCATGCGATTGAGATTGATGTGGATCTCACCGGCGCGAAGGAACTGTTTCTGGTCGTCACTGATGGCGGAGATGGTTTCACCGCCGACTGGGCCGACTGGGCCGAACCGCGTCTCGTCACGGCTGCGGGTGAGAAGAAGCTCACCGAATTGAAGTGGAAGTCGGCGGCGGCGGCCTGGGGCAACGTCGGCCTCAACAAGAACGCCGAGGGGAACGGACTCAAAATCGCCGGGAAGCCGGTCGAGTACGGCATCGGCACGCACGCCAACTCGGTGATCGGCTTCGATCTGCCGGCCGGGACGACCCGCTTCAAGGCGCGCGGCGGCATCGACAACGGCGGCTCGGATCAGGGGAAGAGCAGCTCGGTGCAGTTCCTTGTCTACACGCAGAAGCCGGCCATTCAGGTGGCTCAAGCGGGTGGACCGGTGGCGACGGGGAGCCGCGAGCCGAAGGACGCCGTCACGGGACTGGATGTCGCCGAGGGACTCGAAGTGACGTTGTTCTCATCCGAAGCGAGCAAGCCGGCAATGCTCAACCCGACCAGCATCGACATCGATCATCTCGGTCGCGTCTGGGTCTGCGAGGTTGTGAACTACCGCCATCGCAACGGCGAGCGGAAGGAAGGGGACCGCATCCTGATCCTCGAAGACACCGACGGCGATGGCGTTGCCGACAAGCAGACCGTCTTCCATCAGGGCAAGGATGTCGATTCGGCACACGGCATCTGCGTCCTGCCGACTCCGTCGGGCAAGGGGACAAAGATCATCGTCTCCTGCGGCGACAGCGTCTTCTTCCTGCACGACGAAGATGGCGACCTCAAGTCCGACAAGAAGGAACTCCTGTTCACCGGCATCGGCGGGACTCAGCACGACCACGGCATTCACGCCTTCCACTTCGGCCCGGACGGCAAGCTCTATTTCAACTTCGGCAACGAAGGCAAGCAGATCAAGGACAAGCACGGCAAACAGATCGTGGACCTCGCCGGCAACGAAGTGACCGCCGCCCGCAAGCCGTATCAGGAGGGAATGGTCTTCCGCTGCAACATGGACGGCAGCGAGTTTGAAACGCTCGGCTGGAACTTCCGCAACAACTGGGAGATCGCGGTCGACAGCTTCGGCACGCTGTGGCAGTCCGACAACGACGACGACGGCAACAAGGGCGTCCGGATCAACTATGTGATGGAGTATGGCGACTACGGCTACAAGGATCAGTTCACCGGCGCGGGCTGGCAGTCGCCGCGCACGAACATGGAAACCGAGATCCCGCTGAAACACTGGCATCTCAACGATCCCGGCGTCGTACCGAACCTGCTGCAAACGGGAGCCGGTTCGCCGACTGGCATCTGCATCTATGAAGGGGATCTGCTCCCCGAGGTCTTCCGCAACCAGATGATCCACTGCGACGCCGGTCCCAACGTCGTGCGAGCCTACCCGGTGAAGAAGTCGGGCGCGGGCTACACCGCCGA